>NZ_LADY01000026.1:0-191190 GCF_000961715.1 Roseovarius sp. BRH_c41
ACGCGCGCGCTCGGCCTCCGAAAACCCACCCTCGGGGCCGATCAGAATGGCCCAAGGCGCGCCGCGGGGCAGATCGCGGCCCAGCCCCTCCGCGCGCCCCGCCAGCGCCTCATCGCAGAACATCACCTGCCGCGCCTCCGGCCAATCCGCCAGCATCCGGTCCAGCCGGTGCAAATCGCTGACCTCGGGCACATAGGTGCCGCCGCATTGCTCTGCGGCCTCGACGGCATGCGCCTGCAAGCGATCCTGTCTGATCCGCTCGGAATTTGTAAACTCGGTTTGCACCGGGATGATACGGGCGGCCCCCATTTCAGCGGCTTTCTCGACGATAAAATCGGTGCGCGCCTTCTTGATCGGCGCGAACATCAGCCACAGGTCGGGCGGATCACGCTGCGGTGCTGTCTGTTCCGCGATCTGCAAAATGCCCCCGCGCTTGCCCGCCTCGATCACCTCGGCGCGCCATTCCCCGGCCTCACCATTGAACACCAGAACCGCATCGCTCACGCCCTGCCGCATCACCCCAAAAAGGTAATGCGCCTGTGGTTGCGTCAGAGGAATGGTTTGCCCTTCCCCCAACGGGTGCTCTAGATAAAGCCTGATCTTCGCTGCTTTCATGGGGCCAACATATGACCGCAAAGAACCAGACGCCAGAGGCCACGGGGCAGGTGGCCGATGCCTATGCTGGCAATTGGGTGGACCGTCTCGCCCCTGCCGCCACACGCCCCTATCTGCGGCTGGCGCGCGCGGACCGGCCCATCGGCACATGGCTCCTGCTCTTGCCCTGCTGGTGGGGGCTTACACTGGCCATGCTCTCGGACGGGCAGGCGAGCTGGCATGATCTCTGGATCTTCACAGGCTGTGCGCTTGGGGCCTTTCTCATGCGCGGCGCGGGCTGCACCTGGAATGACATCACCGACCGGCATATCGACGGCTCCGTGGCGCGCACCGCCTCGCGCCCGATTCCCTCGGGTCAGGTCACGGTGCGCGGCGCGCTGATCTGGATGGCGGCTCAGGCGCTGATCGCCTTTGCCATCCTCCTGACCTTCAACACCGCCGCGATTGCCCTGGGCGTGCTGTCGCTCCTGCCGGTGGCGGTCTATCCCTTTGCCAAACGCTTTACATGGTGGCCGCAGGTCTTTCTCGGCCTTGCCTTCAACTGGGGCGCGCTCCTCGCCTGGACCGCCCACACCGGGCGGCTGGAGGCCCCGGCGGTGATCCTCTATTTCGCGGGCATCGCCTGGACGCTGTTTTATGACACGATCTATGCCCATCAAGACGCCGAGGACGATGCGCTGATCGGCGTGAAATCCACCGCGCGGCTCTTTGGGGACAACTCGCCCCGCTGGCTGCGCTGGTTTCTGGTGGCGACAGTGTCGTTGATGGCGGTGGCGGTCATTCTTGCGGTGCCTGACGCGCGGCTGACCGCACTCCTTCTGGCGCTCTGCGGCCCTTGGGCGATGGGTTGGCATATGCAGCGCCAGATGCGCCACTTGCGTCTTGACGATACCGCGTGGCTGCTTCAACTCTTTCGCTCCAACCGTGACGCAGGCCTCTTGCCTGTGCCGTTTTTCGCCGTTGCCTGTCTGCTGTGATTGAACTCACCCCGCCGCACGCCTAAAGACGTGGGCAGCACTCATAAATTGGCCATTGCCCGATGCGTTTATCATCCGCCTTCACGATCGCAGGAACTTTTGCCGGCGCAGCGGTGCTTGCGGTCGTCGCCGCTGGCTTTGCCGTCAGCGCCATCGAGGATAGCTCGCGCCGTGCCGTGCGTGACACGCTCGACCGCGCGGGTCTTGTCTGGGCTGATGTCGACAGCGACGGACTCCAGCTTTTCCTCGCGGGCACCGCCCCCTCCGAGGCGACCCGCTTCAAGGCGCTTTCGCTCGCGGGCACCGTGGTCGATGCCGCGCGGGTGATCGACCAGATGCTGGTGCAGGATGCGGCCGATATCGCGCCGCCGCGCTTTGCCATCGAAATCCTGCGGAATGACAGCGGCATCTCTCTGATTGGCCTCGTCCCCGCCGCCACGGACCGCGACAAACTTCTGGCGGATATCGCCTCTGCGACCAATGACGTGCCTGTGGCCGACCTGCTGGACGCCGCCGATTATCCCTATCCCGAAACCTGGCCCGATGCGCTGCGCTTTGCCGTGCGCTCGCTGGGCAAACTGCCCCGGACCAAAATCTCGGTGAGCGCTGAGCGCGTTGAGATCACGGCCATGGTCGACAGCCCCGAGGCGCAGCGCCAGATCGAGACAGAGCTGGCCCGCAGCGCCCCGGACGATGTGCGCCTTGCGCTGGCCATCTCGGCGCCCCGTCCGGTGATCACGCCCTTTACCCTGCGGTTCGTGATCGACGGGACGGGCGCGCGGTTCGATGCCTGCTCCGCCGATACCGACGAGGCGCGCGACCGTATCCTGCGCGCGGCCGGCAAGGCGGGCATGCAAAAGCGGACCGATTGTGTGGTTGGCATGGGCGTGCCCTCGCCACAATGGGCACGTGCCGCCGAACTGGCGATTGCGGCCCTCGCCGACCTCGGCGGTGGCTCGATCACCTTCTCGGATGCCGATGTCGCCCTTCTCGCCCCCGAAGGCACCCCGCAAAGCGACTTTGACGATGTCGCAGGCAAGCTCGAGGCCGATCTGCCCGATGTCTTCGCCCTGACCGCGACCCTGCCGCCGCCCCCCGATACCGCAGAACCCGTCGCGCCTGAATTTGTGGCCACGCTCTCGCCCGAAGGCCAAGTGCTGATTCGTGGCCGCGTCGGCAGCGAAACCAGCCGCGAAACCGTGCGCAGCTTTGCCAAGGCGCGGTTTTCGTCCAATGCGGTGCATCTGACCGCCCGCGTCGCCGAGGGCCTGCCGCGCGACTGGTCCATCCGCGTTTTGACCGGGCTCGAGGTGCTGTCTTATCTGTCCAACGGGGTCGTCACCGTCACCCCCGACAATCTCAGCGTCCAGGGCAACACAGGCCGCAAAAGCGCCAGCGCCGAAATCGCCCAGTTCCTCTCGGACAAATTGGGCGGAGCCGAGAAATACTCGATCGACGTGACCTACAAGAAGGCGCTCGATCCGGTGGCAGGCCTGCCCACGCCAGACGAATGCGAGGCGCAGATCGCCGAGATTCAATCCACCCGCAAGATCAACTTCGAGCCGGGATCGGCCACCATCGACGCGCAGGGCGCCGCGATCATGGATGACATCGCCGACATCCTCAAAGACTGCGGTGAAATTCCCATGGTGATCGGTGGCCATACCGACAGCCAGGGCCGCGAAGAAATGAACGAGCAGCTCAGCCTCGCCCGCGCCCGCGCCGTGCTGGATGAATTGCGCCTGCGCCGGGTGCTCACCTCGTCGCTCGACGCCAAGGGCTACGGCGAGAGCACCCCCATCGCCGACAATGAGACCGAAGAGGGCCGCGAGACCAACCGGCGCATCGAATTCCGCCTGATCCGGCCCGAGCCGGTGCCAGATGAGCAAACAGCGCTTGAAAGCCTCGAAGAACCGGGGGAAGAAGGGACTGAGGCCGAAGAGACCACGCAGGACCAACCCACCGAATGAACAGAACCGAATTTATCATCGCGACCGCCATCGTCCTCTTTGTGGCGTTTTGCATGGGCTGGTTCGCCAATTGGCTGGTGCATCGCTTCATCCGTGTGCCGGGGTCTGATGTCGGCGAACTCGAACGCATGGCGCAGGAACTGCACGAGGCTGAAGAAACCCGCGATCAGGCGATCACCTATCTGCAACAGCGCGAGGCGGAGCTGACCAACCAGATCAGCCAGACCGAGGCCGAATTGGCCGCGACAATGGACGGTCTGCGCGAGGCCCGCTACGAGGCCGAGCAATTGCGCGCCCATCTCGACAAGGTCGCCGGTCGCGCAGTGGGCTGATCCGCGAGAGTGTCCCGGCGCGCATGGGACTTCTCTGGTCAGTCTCGGCCCTAAGCGGACATTCGCCCCAATCCCAAAAGCGCGGAATCAAGGCGCGAAGCGCCGCCGCGCAGCGCCCGTCCGCCCCACCGGGCGGGCGCTTTTGCGACGTCACAACACACTGATAGCGCGGATGTATTTGGCAGGCATAAAGTGACAGCCGACTGTGGTGCAGCGCCCACCCGACGGACGGGCACCGCGCGGCTTATCGTACAGGTCCAATGTCCCCATACCCTCTGCGCCCACTCACCCTTGACGCTCACTCAGGTTGTCGTGGCTCAGTTCCCGGTCCCATGGCCTTTGCCATGACCGTCTTCCGGCTTGCGCGTCAAATCGACAGGCACATCAACCACGATCTCTCCGGACTTTTCAAAGACCAGCGTCAGCGGCACGATCATGCCCTGCTCGAAACTCTCCGTCAGACCCATCATCATCACATGCGCCCCACCACGCTGCAACACCAGCATCTCTCCGGCTGGCACCGCAAAGCCTTCCTCGACATGCACCATCTTCATCACGCCACCCTCTTCGATATGGGTGTGCAACTCCACCTTCTGTGCGGCGGGAGAGGCAGCGCCGATCAAACGATCATCGGCATCGCCGATATTCTCGATCAGCATAAAGGCCGCGCCGGTCTTGGCCGTCGGGCTGGCGCTGCGGGCATAGGTGTCAAGCACGTGAATTTCCTGCGCCAGAGCGGGCGCGGCAAGGGCGGTTGCGGCAAGCGCCGCGAATAGCTTGGATGTGAGAGACATCAGTCGCTCCTTTCAGGTCTGTGTGTCAGTAGTGGCGTGGGGGTCAGACCGCCAAGGGCGGTGCCCGTGCGACGCCCGCAGGCAGGCTGCGTGTCACCACATCCGAGATGACCGTCGTGAGCGAAAGACGCCGCGCGGGCGCGTGCCACTCCGTCAGGACAGGGCGCGCCTCCAGAACCACGGCAAACCCCGGCAGGCAATCCGGGCAGAGATGCGGTGTGACGACGGGCTGGCCCTCACCATCCACTGTGACCGTCACAGGACCCGTTCCGGTGCAGAGCACGATCTCGCCCACGGGCTGTGCGGCCCCGCGCGCCACGGCAAGGCTCTGGCTCGTCAGTGCCAGAAGCAGGCAAAGGCCCAAGGCCAATATCGGGCGATGCTGTCTCATGGGACCGAGATATAGGCCCGCACCGTCACGCTCGGCAAGCGACAAACGCAAACAGCCCCGCCACATTGGGCAGGGCTGCACGCCAGTCTTCTAGATCACAGGCCTCAGGCGACGACGGCCTGTGCCTTTGCAATCTCTTTCTTGACCTTCAGCGCGGTGGCCGACAGCTCGTCGTCCTTGGCCTTGGCCAGAAATGCATCCAGACCACCACGATGATCGACGCTGCGCAGGGCATGCGCCGAGATCCGCAGCTTGATGCCGCGATTCAGGGTCTCGGATTGCAGGGTCACGTCGTTCAGGTTCGGCAGATACCGACGACGTGTCTTGTTATTTGCATGGCTGGAGTTGTTGCCAACCATCGGGCCTTTTCCAGTCAGTTCACAGCGGCGCGACATGGGGTCATCCTCGTTCTTGCTGAGGGCGCGTGCTGGCCCTTCTTAACACAAACGGGCACCACCACAGGCAGCGCCCCGAATTCCGTTTGGGGTCTTTAGGCCCAAACCGCAGGCGCGTCAAGGGATTCTCCCGCCGAATTTGCCGCAATTCCACGTCTTTCGTGGACTGTATTTCAGTGGCTCGCCCCGGACGCCTTTGAAGAGAGTGTTTATCGCAGGATGAAACGCAAATGGCAAAAAACCGCCATCGCGCCTGTGTCGCCGGCTGACTTATGTGCAGAAAAAAGTGTGGAGTTGCGGAATTGGTGGAGCCTAGGGGGATCGAACCCCTGACCTCTTGCATGCCATGCAAGCGCTCTCCCAGCTGAGCTAAGGCCCCAATTCCGTATGGCCCTCAGGCCGTGCGCCGCTCTCTAAGCAAAGCGGCGGGCGGGATCAAGTGGAAAATCCCGCCCCAGGATCATTAAAGATCGTTGTCGTCCGAGGCCACATCGGCGATGTCGTCAAGCGACACATCCTCGTCCTCGTCATCCTCGAGCAGATCATCATCCAACTCGACATCGACGTCATCATCATCCAGCAGATCGCCATCATCATCAATGACGCTCCCGGACTTCAGCTTCTTGGTTTCCGCATCCTCGGCATCGGGTGTCATCGAGCGGGTCTTGCTCGTGGACAGCTCCACAACCTCGCCCGTGTAGGGGCTGACGATCGGGGTCTTGTTCAGGTCGTAAAAGCGTTTGCCGGTGGTCGGGCAGATACGCTTGACGCCCCATTCTTCTTTGGGCATGGGTGATCCCCTTTGAATCTCTGGACTTGTCGATGATCCGCGTCCCCTGCCATAACAATCAACAGCTGTCAAAGCCTTTGACAGAGACACCCGGACCCTAATCAGGAGGTCATATGGGCCATCACGTGCTTGCGGGCAACCCCCCTGTTGAGCTCTGCCTGCGCCGCAGCCCAAGAGCGCGGCGGATTTCGCTGCGCGTATCGGGTCTCGACGGGCGGGTCACGTTGACGATTCCGCGCGGCGTGACCGAGGCCGAGGCACTGGCCTTTGCCCGCTCACGGGCGGATTGGCTGCGCAGCCACCTGTCCGAGCGGCCCGATCACAGGGTCGTGGGGCTTGGCTCCGATCTTCCCGTCGAAGGCGAGACTTTGCTCATCGTGCCCGGCACCGGGCGGCGGGTGACGTGCGCGGCGGCGCAGATCTGCGTGCCCGGCCCGGCCGATACCGTCGCCGCGCGTCTCGAAGGCTGGCTCAAGACGCGCGCCCGCGACCGGCTCGCGGCGGCCTCGGATCATTACGCGGGCCTCTTGGGGCGGCGCTACACCCGTCTCACCCTGCGCGACACGCGCTCGCGCTGGGGGTCGTGCTCCTCCACCGGCGCGCTCAGCTATTCCTGGCGTCTGATCCTGGCCCCGCCCAAGGTTCTAGAGTATGTGGCCGCCCATGAAGTGGCGCATCTGGCGCAGATGAATCACTCGGCCGCGTTCTGGTCCGAGGTCGCGCGCCTCATGCCCGACTATGAAACCCCGCGCGGCTGGCTGCGCCGCGAAGGCAGCGCGCTGCATCGCTATCGTTTCAGCGATTGACCGACGCGCGATTTGTGATCACATAGCGCTATGTTGCTCCCACCGCGCCCCGATCCCTCTCCCTCGGCCCATGACCGCGTCTATCGCGGCCTGCGCTCGCGCATCATGCATGGCGAGATCGCCCCCGGTCAGGCCCTGACCCTGCGCGGCATTGGTGCCGAATTCGGCGTCTCCATGACCCCTGCGCGCGAGGCCGTGCGCCGCCTCTCCGCCGAGGGGGCGCTCACGATGTCTAGCTCGGGTCGCGTGTCCACACCGGAACTCAACAGCGAGCGGATCGAAGAATTGGCCGCCCTGCGCTCTCTGATCGAGGTGGAGCTGGCCAGCCGCGCCTTGCCACGCGCCCATATCGCGCTCATCGACCGCCTCCAGAGCATCAACGCCCGCGTGTCCGAGGATATCGCCCGTCAGGACGCGGTGGCCTATATCCGCCGCAATCTTGAATTTCACCGCACGCTCTATCTGCGCGCCCAAGCGCCGGCCATGCTGGCCATGGCCGAAACCGTCTGGCTTCAGCTTGGCCCCACCATGCGCGCCCTCTATGGCCGTCTGCGACGCAAGGATCCGCCGCATTATCACCGCCTCATCATCGCCGCGCTCAAGGCGGGGGACGAGCCCAGCCTGCGTCTCGCGGTGCGCTCTGACGTGACCCAAGGGCTCAAGATGCTGATTGGCTGACCCTCTAGATCACCAGGGCCAGCGCGCCCGCCGCCACCACCGCAGCGCCCCATGTCCGCCAGAGCGCACGGCAGGCGGCCTCGATCTCGACGGCCCCGATGTCGCGCTGTCCGTCCGCATTGACATAGGGAAACTCCTGCCGCGCGCCGTGATAAGAGCGCGGGCCGGACAGGGCCACGCCTAGGGCCCGCGCCATCGCCGCCTCTGGCCAACCGGCATTGGGCGAACGGTGGTGCCGCGCCTCCTGCGCGACCTGATCCCACTGCGACCAGATCCCATGCGTCGCAAGAATGAGCCCCGCCGTCAGCCGCGCGGGAACCAGATTGAGCAGATCGTCAAACCGCGCCGCCGCCCAGCCGAACGCCTCATGCCGTGGCGTCCGATACCCGATCATACTGTCAGCGGTGTTGGTGATCTTGTAGAGCAAGAGCCCCGGCAGCCCCCCGATGAGAAACCAGAACGCCGGGGCAATGACCCCGTCGCTCAGGTTCTCTGCCGCTGATTCGATGGCCCCGCGCGCCACGTCGGACGCCTCCATTGCGCCGGTATCGCGCCCCACGATCTGCGCCACCGCGCGGCGTCCGTCCCCCAAGGAGATCCGCAGATCGCGGGCCACTGCGGCGACATGATCAACCAGCGACCGTTGCGCCAACACGATCGCAGCGACGATGACCTCCACCACCGGACCCAATTGCGCAAGGGCCCAGCCCAGTCCGAGGGCCAGCAGTCCGAGGCCGGCCATCGCCGCCACGCCGCGCGCGCGCCGCAGCGCCCCGCGATTGAGCACCCGGTCGCACCAGCCCACCGCCCGCCCCATCAAAACCGCCGGATGCGGCACCCTGTCCCAGAGCAAGCGCGGCTCCCCGAGAGCCGCATCAAGCAGCATCGCCAGCACAAGCGTCACAGCGCGGCCTCAAGCCGCGCCCAGCCATCCGGCCCTGGCAGGCCCAGCCGAATCAGATCCTCCGCATAGGGAAACACCCGGCCCAGAATCCGCCGCTCCGCCAGCCGGGTCTGCCACTGCGTCGCCGACCTCACCCGGTAGAGCCGAAACAGGGCACAGCCGCCCACCGCTTCGGCCCCCGCGCGCCACATCAAGGCATCAAGACGCGCCGCCTCTTCATTCAGCCGCACCCGCGTCTCACGCGCCCAAGCCGAATCGCAGAGCGCCCGCGTCCCGATCTCCAGCGCCGGACCAGAGACCGCCCAAGGTCCCTGCATCTCTGCCAAACGCTCCAGATCCCCCGGCGTCCCGATGGCAAAGCCGAGCCGCAGACCAGCCAAACCCCAGAACTTGCCAAAACTCTTGAGCACGATCACCCCCGGCACCGTCGCATGGCGCAGCAGCGACCGCTCCGGGGCCACATCACAGAAGCTCTCGTCGATCACGGTCAGGGTGGCACCCAGATCCTCCGCCCCGTAAAACTGTCCGGTCGGATTGTTCGGATGCACGATCACCCGCGCCTGCACGGGTTGCTCGGTGTGGCGCTCCTCGATCACCTGCCACCCATGGGCGCGAAAACTGGCGGCATGTTCATTATAGGTGGGGCCGGGAATATGCACCACACCCGGCGCGTGCAGCCCCGGCAACCGCGCGATCAGCGCCGAGGCGCCGGGGGCGGCCAACACCGATACCCCGTCCGGCACCTGCCAAAAGTCGCGCGCGGCGCGGATCAGCGCCTCTTGCGCGCTGCGGTCGGGCAGGGCGCTCCAAGCCTCCGAGGATACCTCACCCACCGGATAGGGCAGGGGATTGATCCCGGTCGACAGGTCGAGCCACTCCGCCCGCGTCCCGCCGTATTGCGCCAGAGCCGCATCAATCCCCCCGCCATGATCCCGGCCCCCATGATCCCGACCCAAGGACGTCATGTCTCGGGCTCAGAGGGCAAGGGCGGGTGGCGGGTCACGAAATGCCCTTTCACGCCCTGCGGCCATTGTTTGTAGGGCACTTGGCCGGTGCTGCTCTCGGCATGCAGGCCGGCATAGGTCACAATCGCCTCCGCCGCCTCGGCGTCAGGGGGGAAATTGCCCAGCGTATAGGCCAGTTTGCCCGCGCCTTGGATGGCCACATTGCACCCTTGCCCACAGCCCATCAGGCAGGAAACCCGCCGCGTGCGAATATCCGCGCGCCCCTGTGCGGCGCGTTCGATCAGTTCGGCCAGATCCTCGCCATGCGGGCGCGCATGTGTGGTGGCGTCCCAATCCTCGCGCTTGCAGGTGTCGCAGATGGTGATCCAGCTTGTCATCGGGCGCCTTTCCTTGTCCGCTGGCCCGTTCAAGCGGAATTCCGCACAATCCGCAAGGTCTCCACGCTGCAAAGCCTTGCCAGATGATGGCCCGTTCCGCCTTGGTAAACCATGCGAGGGTCATGGCCGGACAGGCGGCGACATCTTCAGGCACGATTGCGTCGCGATCCCGGCGGTCAAGGTCAGACCGGAACCGGACCGCGCAGGCGCAGCCACCCTGTGCCGGGCGGACCGACATCAGCATCAAGACGCCGCAGATCAAGAAGAGGAGAATCGCTGTCATGGTGCCAGCTTGATGGGGTCAGGTTAACATCAGGTTAGCGCGGCGGGCAGGGCGCGCTTTTGCCTCGTGGAACGCGGGCCGCCGGATGTGTACAAAACCCGCGTACATAACGGACATCCTGTACACACAGGCACAGGACCGCAAAGCCGCTTCACCCTGCGGTCCCAACAGGCTAGAAGGCGGCAACACCACGCTTGGAGAGAGTATGCCCAAACCCGTCGTTCTGTGTATCCTCGATGGCTGGGGGCTCAGCGATTGCCCCGATGCCAATGCCCCGCATCTGGCAAAAACCCCTGTTTTTGATGGGCTTATGGCCTCATGCCCGCATGCGACCCTGATCACACACGGGCCGGACGTCGGTTTGCCGCGCGGCCAGATGGGCAATTCAGAGGTTGGTCACACCAATATCGGCGCGGGCCGGGTGGTGGCCATGGATCTAGGCCAGATCGACTTGGCGATAGAAGATAAATCGTTCTTTGAAAACAAACAGTTACAAGCCTTTATTCAGAAAATGAAGTCGACCGGCGGGCGCGCGCATTTGCTCGGATTGATGTCGGATGGCGGAGTTCACGGTCATATCAATCACATCGCCGCAGCGGCCAAAGCCCTGACCGACGCAGGTGTTCCGGTGCTCTTGCATGCGCTCACGGATGGCCGCGACGTGGCCCCAAAGTCGGCACGGGTTCAACTTGAAAAACTACGTGAAATCATGCCATTGGAGGTCACAATTGCCACGGTGACCGGGCGCTATTTTGCACTGGACCGCGACAATCGCTGGTCCCGCGTGCAAGAAGCCTATGAGGCCATCGTCTTGGGTCGAGGTCTCCGCTGCGCCGATCCGCGCATGGCGATCAGCAACGCCTACGCCCGGTTTGAGACGGACGAATTCATCTCCGCCACGGTGATCGGCGAGTATCTCGGCGCCCGCGACGGCGACGGTCTCTTCTGCCTTAACTTCCGTGCAGATCGCGCGAGGGAAATCCTCCAAGCTATTGCTGATCCAGAGTTTTCTGCCTTTGAGCGTGGCGCGCGCCCGAACTGGGCGGCCCTTCTGGGGATGGTGGAATATTCCGAGACGCACAACGCGTGGTTCGAAACCGTCTTTCCATCGCGCGACATCGTCAACACTCTTGCAGAGTGGGTGGCGCAGAGCGGGCTGCGCCAGTTTCACTTGGCAGAAACCGAGAAATATCCGCATGTTACCTTCTTTCTGAACGGCGGCAAGGAACATCCCGAACCCGGCGAAGACCGCTATATGGCGCCTTCGCCAAACGTCGCGACTTACGATCTCAAACCCGAAATGTCCGCCGAAGAAGTCACGACCCGACTCGTCGCGGCGATCCGAGGACGCTACGATCTGATCGTCGTCAACTATGCCAACCCCGATATGGTCGGCCACACGGGCGATCTCAAAGCCGCAATGGCCGCCTGTGAAGCCGTGGACAAGGGCTTGGGCCGCGCGATTGAGGCGCTCAATGAGGTCGGGGGCACGTTGATCGTCACGGCCGATCACGGCAATTGCGAGGTGATGGTCGATCCCGAAACCGGCGGGCCCCATACGGCCCATACCCTCAATCCCGTGCCGGTCATTCTGGTGGGCGGACCCAAGAATGCAACTTTGCGGCAAGGTGGGCGGCTTGCCGATCTGGCCCCCACGGTTCTCGAACTTATGGGCCTTGAAAAGCCTGAGGAAATGACCGGGGAGACACTTTTGACATGAGGCGCTTTTCGACTGCGCTTGGTCTGTTCCTGCTCTGCAGCTTGGCTGTGCCGACTGCGGCACAGGACCCCGCCGCAGCGGCGCGGTCAGCCGCAGAACAGCTCAATCGCGCCGCAGAGGCTCTTGCGGACGCTGAGGGCGCGCAAAACCGCGTCAAAGCGCTGACACAGGTGATCAAAGCCTACGAGGACGGGCTCGAAGCGATGCGCGACGGGCTGCGCCGCGCTTCCGTGCGCGAGCGTGCCCTTGGCGCTGAATTGCAAGCCCGTGAGGATGAGATCGCTCAGCTACTCGGCGTGCTCTCGACGATGGGAAATGCCCCGGTGCCGGTGCTCCTGATGCACCCCTCAGGTCCGGTGGGCACGGCGCGCGCGGGTATGATCCTGTCCGAAGTCGCGCCAGCTCTGGACTCCCAAGCCCTCGCGTTGCGCGATCAGGTTCAGGAACTGAGTGTGCTGCGCATATTGCAACAAAGTGCCGCCGACACGTTACAAGAGGGTCTCGAGGGTGTGCAAGAGGCGCGCACAGCGCTCAGCACCGCCATGGCGGAACGCACAGATCTGCCACACCGCTTCACCGAAGACCCGGTTCGGACGGCGTTGCTGATTGCATCGACCGAAACCCTCGAGGGATTTGCCAGTGGTCTCAGTCAGATAGCGGTTGACGAGGCCGTGGGCAGCCTGCCTGATATCACGGCACGCAAGGGCTCCCTGCCACTGCCCGCCGAGGGGATCATCCTGCACCGCGCAGGCGAAGCCGATGCCGCAGGGGTCGTGCGACCCGGCATCCTGCTGGCCACCCGCCCACGCGCGCTTGTGACCGCTCCAAGTGCGACCACAGTGCGGTATCGCGGCCCCTTGCTCGACTACGGAAATGTGATCATTCTGGAGCCGCAGGCCGGAATTTTGCTGGTGTTTGCAGGTCTCGATGTTGTTTATGGTCAGGCAGGGCAAGTCCTGCCGGGTGGAAGCCCGGTCGGCCTGATGGGCGGAGCGGGGACCGAGGGCGATCTGCTGCTTGCCGCCGATGCGCAGGATACGGGTGCCAGACGAACACAAACGCTCTATATAGAGGTCCGGCAAGACAATTCTCCAGTGGACCCGCTCACGTGGTTCAAGACCGATAAGGATGGTTGAGATATGAAAAGATTCCTGATGGCTGCCTCCGTTGGCATTCTGACCGGCGCGGTGGTGACGACGCAGGTGGCCGCACCGCTGCTGGCGCAGGAGGCCGAAACGACAGAAAACGTCTACGAACAGCTTGATCTCTTTGGAGATATTTTCGAACGTATCCGCGCGCAATATGTCGAAGAGGTTGAGACAAAGGATCTGATTGAGGCGGCGATCAACGGAATGCTGACGTCGCTCGACCCACATTCCAGCTACCTCTCGCCTGATGACGCTGAGAACATGCAGGTACAGACGCGCGGCGAATTTGGTGGTCTTGGCATCGAAGTCACGCAAGAGGACGGTTTCGTCAAAGTCGTCTCGCCGATGGATGGCACTCCGGCGGATCAAGCGGGGATTGAGGCGGGTGATTTCATCACCCATGTTGATGGCGCGAGCGTGCTGGGTCTTACGTTGGACGAGGCGGTTGATCTGATGCGTGGCCCAGTGGGCAGCGAGATCATCATCACCGTCGTACGCGAAGAAACTCCAGAGCCCTTTGATGTCTCAATCATCCGTGACACGATCAAGCTTACGGCGGTACGCGCCCGGGCAGAACAGGATGCGGTTGTCCTGCGTGTGACCACCTTCAACGATCAGACCTATGCCAATCTTGAAAGCGGGCTGGCGGAAAAGGTCGAGGAACTGGGCGGCGCGGACAAGGTCAGCGGCATCATTCTTGACCTGCGCAACAATCCTGGTGGTCTTTTGACTCAGGCGATCAAGGTTTCCGATGCCTTCCTCGACAAGGGCGAGATTGTGAGCACCCGTGGACGTAACCCACAGGATGGCGAGCGGTTCAACGCCACGCCGGGCGATCTTGCCAATGGCAAACCCATCGTAGTGTTGATCAATGGCGGTTCAGCCAGTGCCTCAGAAATCGTTGCAGGGGCGTTGCAGGACCACCATCGAGCAATTGTTGTCGGCACGAAAAGCTTTGGCAAAGGGTCGGTCCAGACGGTCATGCCGCTGCGTGGCAATGGCGCTATGCGCTTGACAACCTCACGCTATTATACGCCATCAGGCAGATCCATTCAGGCGCTCGGCGTAAGTCCTGATATCCTCGTGGAACAGCCCCGCCGCGCACCGGAGACGGAAGAGGAAGAGACAAGCACGCCGCCGGGCCGCTCTGAGGCGGATCTGCGTGGACGTCTTAACAACGACAGCCTAACCGAGGATGAGATCAAGCAGATTGAAGAAGATCGTGCCCGCGCCGAACAGGCGTCGAAACTGCGCGAAGATGATTATCAACTGGCCTATGCCATTGATATTCTACGTGGATTGTCCGTGATGGGCGGCGGCCAAAACTAGCCCGTTGCCAACACACGGCAAAACCCCGCCCGAGATAAACGGGCGGGGTTTTTAAGTCTTTCAGGATCAGAGTGCAGGACGATTTTGCCTGCTGGATGTGAATTCATTCACCATAAGACCCGGTCTTGACCCTCGCACGAGATAGAACCATGCCGGGCGCTACTGTGCCTTTGCGCGCTCCGGGTCCCACGCTGCAAGGACGTTTGAATTGTCATCATCATCATATTCGTAGAGCGTTTCCCCGGTAACTCCGGTAACTTTCGCAAACTCGTCAGCTGTTTTGCGCGGCAGCCAAGAGCTGCTCACCTGTCCGGGGAAAAGTTCGGCTAGGATTTGAGACGTTGCCAAAGAACATTGCGCCTGCGGTACAGGACCGGCACCTTTGACAAGCTGCATAGCGCGTTCGGCCAATTGTGGAGAAACATCAAGACGCTGGATCTGAACCCGGTAGGTCTTGCGCGCGTGATAGCGGGTGTAGACATCCTCGACGGCAGGCGTGATTCCAAAGAGCACATCATTGCGCTCAGGCAAGTGCTTGCCTTTGTTGAAGGACCCAGCAGGATCAAAGATCACGCGTTGCGATCCATTGATCATGAGGGATGTATGCGCACCCGATCCGTTGTTGTTGTTGATCATCGTATAGACAGTCAGGCTCGGGGGACCATCATGGCGATAGGCTGCGCGGGCCACCTCTTCATCCGGCGCCCATACCGATTCCGCGGCACAGCCCGCAAGCGTCAGAGAGGCGGCAACCGCCAAAGCCAAAGACCGCATCACTTCCCCTCGGCCCGGAACCGCTCTTGACCTATCAACCGTTGACCGCAGCAATGAAGAGGAGAACCGCAATACATACCACAGCCGTATAGGTCACCCATTTGATGAAACCATCAAAGGTCTTTTCCTGAACGTCGATATTCATGTCGCCATGTTTATGCTCGGCCATCACGCGCGTGTCCTTTGCTGCTTGCAGTACGAATTCCGCCGTTGGATAGCCCATTTGAAAGACCCTGTCACGTCCTAAGCTGCCGCAGGCTTAGGCTTTGTTCAGATCTTCGGCGAGGCGAAATCCGATACGTTTCGGCTCTGCTGTTTCGATCTGTTTGGGCAGGGCGCGAAGCATCACGCTGAGCTGGCCCACATGTTGCACCAACTGGGTGCGCATGCCCATTTGATCCTGCCCGTAAAAGGTTATGATGTCGGGCTCAAAATACCCCATCCCCTCGATCCGGATCACGCCGCTGTCGCTGCCGGCAAATCCCATCGCGACCTCATGTGCCTCGTCGAGGGATTTCTCGAAATTCTCAATGTAGAGAATCAATCTCTCATAGGCCCATTGCGCCTGACTCTTGCCTGCCATCAGCCCTTGAGAAAGGTCCAGGGCCGCCGTCTGGATACAGGGTTGATTGGGGTCGGAGTGTACCTCATGAACACGGGGCATTGCGTCGGCCTCGGCATGTTCCGCCGTCGTTTGAATCTTGTCGTCCATCGGACAAAAGCCTTCCGAATTAATTGCCCTTCATCTGCCAGAGCCAAGCCTCATCTGCGCGGCGCCAACGCGTTATTTCTCCAGCGTGACGCAAATGATTGAGATGCGCAACGGCCTCGACAAGGGCTAGCCCATAGGTTCCTCCGTCGATCCGACGCTTGAAGAGAAGTGGAAAGCATTCAGCTGCCGTACGTGGTTCTGTCAGAAAACCGCGCAACCGGTCGAGCGCGCCGTGGTGATTGTCACGCAATTGTTGCATGCGAAAGGGCAAGCCGGTGAAAGGCAGCTTGTGCCCCGGTAAGACGAGGTGATCGTCGCGGGCATGAGCGGCCAGCCGGTCACAGGCAGAGAGCCAGTCAGTCAGCGGATCGGCCTCTGGCTCGGTCGGATAGACGCCAATATTGGGACTGATAGATGGGAGAATCTGATCCCCCGCAATGACCAGATTGTCTTCGCGAGACCACAGAGTGATATGCTCGGGTGCATGCCCGCCCCCCATGTGAACGTCCCAATCGCGCCCCCCTGCGCGGATGACCTCACCGTCTTGGACGCGGGTATACCCAACCGGAATCGGGGCGCAAATATCCGAGAAGTTGTAGGGGCGTTCCGCCTTGCGGGTTTCATAGATGTCAGGGTCCATGCCACCCGCACGCGAAAACGCAAGCGCCTGAGGGGTCGGTCGGTCCTCGACGTCAAGGATCAACATGCGCGCCATCAGCCAACTGGTGCGCGATGCCCAGAGCGTGGCCCCGAACCGATCCATCAACCAGCCGGCCATGCCGATATGATCAGGATGGTGATGGGTCAGGATCACCCGGCTGACAGGGCGACCCTGCAAGGGGCCGACAAGTATATCCTCCCAGAGCGCCATGCTCCGTTTGGAGTAGATGCCCGTGTCGACGATGGTCCAACTGTCACCCTCATCCAAGGCATAGATATTGACGTGATCGAGGACCATGGGCAGGGGCAGTCTTAGCCACAAGACGCCCGGCGCGACCTGTGTAGCGCTGCCGGAAGCAGGGGCATCTTCCCAAGGGCTGTGTATGATCTGTCCGCCATCCATCAGGCTGCAAAATCCTCTGCGGTTAGCGCATAGAGATCATCAGCTCCTTGCGCGGCATGGGCCAGAAGGCCAGCATGTTCGGGCAGTAGCCGCATAATATAGAACCTTGCGAGCCGAGTGCGGGGGCCATCGCCCCCCTCGGCCAGTGCCGCCTTGAGGTGAAAATGTGCGCCTAGGACACGCGCAAACCCGCGCAGAAATGGCGCTGCACCGGCAAAACGGTGGTTCAGATCCTTTTGCCCCAGCATCCATTCCACCGTCTCGCGCAGTGTTTCGGAGGCTTGCCAAACGGGTTCGGCCAGTGCGGGCAGGCTGCTGCGGGCCGTTTCGGCCTGCGCTTCGATTTCATCCAGGATTGCGTGCGCAGCCTCGCCACCATCCATCAGCTTGCGGGCGGCCAGATCCATGGCCTGAATACCGTTGGTGCCCTCGTAGATCGCCGTGACACGCACGTCGCGATAATATTGCGCCGCGCCAGTTTCCTCAATAAAACCCATGCCACCGTGAACCTGGACTCCCATTTCGGCCACAGCAATGCCGGTGTCGGTGCCAAATGCCTTGGCAATGGGCGTAAGGAACGCCGCGCGCGAAGACCAATGCGTCTTGCCCGTGGATGTCTGCAAGTCGATGGCCTGCGCGCAGGCCAGTGCGATGGCACGAGCGGCAAAAATGTCGGCTTTCATGGTAGCGAGCATTCGGCGCACGTCGGCATGTTCTATGATGCTACCAGTACCCGCCTCGCTGGGGGTGCGCCCCTGTTTGCGGTCCATCGCATAGGCGAGCGCGTGCTGATAGGCCCCTTCAGCAACGCCGATGCCCTGTCCCCCAACGCCCAGCCTTGCATTATTCATCATGGTGAACATCGCGCGCATGCCGTCATGCGGTTTACCCACCAGCCAACCGGTTGCCCGATCATACTGCATGACTGCCGTAGGGCTGCCATGCAGGCCCATCTTGTGTTCCAGACTGACCACCTTGAGGCTGTTTTGTTTGCCAGGATTGCCGCTTTCATCGGGGATGAATTTAGGCACGAGAAAGAGGCTGATTCCCTTGGTCCCTTGCACGCCATCCGGCAGGCGGGCGAGCACAAGGTGACAAACGTTCTCAGTAAAGTCATTGTCGCCCCAAGAGATATAGATTTTTTGCCCAGTGATCGCGTAGGTTCCATCGGCGTTGGCCTCGGCCTTGGAACGCAATGCGCCCACATCGGACCCGGCCTGTGGCTCGGTCAGGTTCATAGTGCCAGACCATTCGCCACTGACCAGTTTGGGCAAGTAAACCGCCCGTAGTTCGTCAGAGGCGTGATGCTCCAACGCCTCGATTTGCCCTTGCGTCATCAAGGGGTTGAGTTGCAGCGAGAGACACGCAGAGGACATCATTTCGTTGACTGCTGCGGTCACGGTCATCGGAAGACCCATGCCACCATGATCGGGATGCGCACTAATGGACACCCAGCCCCCGTCAGCTATGACGCGATAGCCCTCGGCATAGCCCGGCGAGGTGCGCACGACGCCATTTTCGAGTCGGGCGGGGTGCAGGTCCCCCTTGCGTTGCAGCGGATAGAGCACTTCTTCACACATCCGCCCCGCTTCGGACAGGATTGCGGCTGTCATGTCCGGTGTGGCTTCAGCAAAGCGATCAGTCGCGACCACCTGAGCAAGGTCGACGATATGGTCGAACAGGAACTGATACTCTTCAACCGGTGCGCGATACGGCATTGAAATCTCCTGAGACTGCCGGGGTGTCTTGGCACCATCGCCCGACCCCTGTATGAAATCTATCCTGATCCTAGCGTAATCCATCGCGGCGCACCTTCAACTGCTACGCCGCGTCAGAAAGGCCTCTTCGTTGCAAACGCGCTCTCTTTCCCCCGATCCGGCCGGATTTGCAAGCGCCGCAGAGATCTGGCGCGCGGGCGGACTCGTAGCCTTTCCAACCGAGACGGTTTACGGTTTGGGGGCTGATGCACGCAACGATCTGGCCGTAGCGCGGATATTCGAGGCCAAGGGACGGCCTAGGTTCAACCCGCTGATCGTGCATGTTGAGAGTGCCGCAATGGCGCAAACATATGTCGAGTGGTCGGATGCTGCGGAAATCCTCGCCTCCGCGTTCTGGCCCGGTCCCCTAACGCTCGTGTTGCCGATGCAGCCCGGTTGTGGGCTTTCCCGCCTTGTGACTGCGGACTTGCCAACGCTCGCAATTCGCGTGCCTGCACATCCCATAGCACATGCTTTGCTGGCAGAGTTTGGTGGTCCTGTGGCGGCGCCCTCTGCAAACCCCTCAGGCCGGATCAGCCCGACTTCGGCAGAACATGTTCTGGCAGGTCTCTCTGGCCGGATTGAGGCCGTGTTAGACGGCGAGGCCTGTCCGGTGGGCGTGGAATCAACCATCGTCGGCCTCGCAGGCGCGCCCACTTTGTTGCGTCCCGGAGGGATCCCAGGCGAAGTGCTCGAAGCGGCTTTGGGCGTGCATCTGGAACTCTATCAAACAGGCGATGCGCCTGTCGCGCCGGGGCAGATGCACTCACATTACGCCCCCGGTGTGCGCGTGCGATTGAATGCGACTGATCGGCAGGAGGGTGAAGTATTGTTGGGCTTTGGCCCGATCGACGCTGATCTCAATCTATCGCCGTCCGGCGATCTGGTAGAGGCTGCGGCCAATCTCTTTGGTCATTTGCATGCGCTGGATGCACTGGATGTCGCGGGTATCGCAGTTTCTCCAATTCCGGACATCGGGCTTGGGCGTGCAATTAATGACCGGCTGCGACGTGCGGCCGCACCGCGGCCCTAGTCAGACTTGAAGTCCGCAGCGATGCGCAATTCGCGCAAGGGGCGAACCAAGGCAATGCAATCGGCGTAAATCGGATCCGCCTTATAGGCGGCGAGGGCCGTTTCATCCGTGAATTCGGCATAGACCACCAAATCAACCCGCTCGGCTGAGATGGCATCGCTCTGAAGGTTGCGCCCCACCTCGAAATGGGTGGAATGCGGAATGCTGGCGAGCATCATCAGACCCTCGCGAATGCGCTCAACGTCATCCGGGTTGGTGGCGGAAAAGAATACGATATGGCGAATCATGTCTTAGTCTTTCGAACGAGAGGCTTTTTCTGCGATTCCAGAGCTGCCCTGACGGCGGTCCAGTTCGACCATCACATCAGATAGGGCGACGTTGCGCGATTGCAGCATGACGAGAAGATGAAATAGGACGTCGGCGGCCTCTGACGTGAGACGGGTTCTGTCGCCTTTAACGGCCTCAATGATTGCCTCAATCGCTTCTTCCCCGAACTTCTCGGCACATTTCTCGGGGCCTTTGGCCAACAGCTTTGCTGTCCAACTGCTCTCGGGATCTGCGCTTGCGCGCGCGGCGATGGTACGGGCGAGATCGTCAAGCGTCATGCGGCCAGCCTCATGGGAATGCCAGCGGCGGCCATATGCGCCTTGGCCTCTGCAATGGTGTAGGTGCCGAAATGAAAGATCGAGGCGGCGAGGACGGCCGAGGCATGGCCTTCGGTCACGCCTTCAACGAGGTGGTCAAGTGTGCCAACGCCTCCTGAGGCGATCACGGGAATATGCACCGCATCGGCAATCGCACGTGTGAGAGGGATGTTGAAGCCGGCGCGTGTGCCGTCGCGGTCCATCGAGGTCAACAGAATTTCACCTGCGCCTTTGGCTGCAACCGTTCGCCCGAAGTCCACCGCGTCAATGCCCGTGGGCCTGCGCCCGCCATGGGTGAAAATCTCCCATCTGCCGGGGGATACTGTCTTTGCGTCGATGGCTACAACGATGCATTGGCTGCCAAACTGATCGGCCGCACGGGCTACGACATCGGGATCAGCCACGGCGGCGGAGTTGAAGCTGACCTTGTCCGCCCCTGCGAGGAGCAGAGCGCGTACATCCTGCGCACTGCGCACGCCGCCCCCTACGGTCAACGGAATATAGCAGTGTTCAGCAGTGCGCCGGACCACATCGAACATTGTGCCGCGATTTTCATGCGTGGCGTGTATGTCCAGAAAGCAAAGTTCATCTGCCCCCGCTGCATCATAGGCACGCGCGGCGTCGACTGGATCGCCTGCATCCCGCAGATCGACAAAGTTTACACCTTTGACCACGCGGCCATCGGCAACATCGAGACAGGGGATGATACGGGTCTTGAGCATTTTACCGCTGTTACAAAGATTTCACGCCGTTGTTTATGGGCAAATCGGTTCACATGCCAGAGGATATGACCCATAAAAGAGTTGCAAATGAAGGAGTTTACCATGAAGCGTTTTCTTGTCGCAGCCGCGATCACTCTCACTGCGTTTCCTGCACTCGGTGATGAAGATGACATCATCAAGGTCAAATCCACCAGTGACGTCGCAACGACCATGGACCGCTTGGAGGCGGCCGTCACCGGTGCTGGGGCCACGGTCTTTGCACGGGTGGATCATGCGGAAGGTGCCGCAAGTGTGGATCTGGCGCTTGATCCTTCACAAGTGTTGATCTTCGGCAACCCGAAAATGGGCACGGCGGCGATGCAGGATGACCCGGTGGCAGGGCTCTTTTTACCTATGAAAGTGCTGGTTTATCAGGATGGCGCGGGCGAGACATGGCTCGTCTATCAGGACCCCGAGGATATGTTTGAAGACACCGGGATCAACGACGACGCTGACTATATCAAGATGATGACCGGCGGGCTTGGGAAACTGACGGCCAAGGCCGCAGAACAGTAAGCGACAGCCTATCGCCGCGTTCAGCCCCTGAGCGCGGCCAAGGCTACCGTGAGGTCGAGTGCTCCATCATAGAGCGCGCGACCCGAGATGGCCCCATTCAGCGTCACGCCACAATCTCGCAGCGCGATCAGATCTTCGAGAGATGATACGCCGCCCGAGGCAATGACCGGGATGCTGACAGAACGGGCAAGCGCCGCCGTCGCCTCGACATTGGGGCCCTGCATGGCCCCGTCGCGGTTGATGTCGGTGTAGATGATCGCCGCCACCCCGGCATCCTCAAAGGATCGTGCCAGATCGGTCGCGTCAACATCGGTCTCGGTGGCCCAGCCCTTGGTCGCCACACGGCCACCCCGCGCGTCAATCCCCACCGCCACCTGCCCCGGAAAGGCGCGCGCGGCCTCGCGCACGAGGGCGGGATTCTCCACCGCTATTGTTCCAAGAATCACCCGGGCCAACCCCTTGTCGAGCCAGCCCTCAATGGTCGCCATATCTCGGATGCCGCCGCCAAGTTGTGCAGGCACTTTGCAGGCGGCCAAGATCGCCTCGACCGGTGCCGCGTTGACCGGCGCCCCGGCGAAGGCACCATTAAGATCCACCAGATGCAGCCATTCGCAGCCCGCGGCGACAAAGTCCAAAGCCTGCGCTGCCGGATCTTCATTGAACACCGTCGCGCGCTCCATATCGCCACGCACGAGACGCACGGCCTTGCCGTCCTTGAGGTCGATTGCAGGATAGAGGATCATCGCGGGGCCTTTCATCTTTGGGTGTCCGGCCTTTGGCATGAGAGCGGGAGAAATGCAACGCGACCCGACGTCAGACTTGATTTGTGCCATGCCAATGGCACAGGTTTCCTGCGGATGTCAGGGAGGAACAGACATGCGTAAACTGGTGATGATGACGGTGGTGTTCACGATGGGGGCCGGGATGGCGATGGCTGAACCGCTCTTGGGAACGTGGCGCACCGCCAAGGATGACAACGGCCATTCCGGGTTGATCGTGGTTGCGCCCTGTGGTGCAAAGCTCTGCGGAACGTTGGTCAAATCTTTTGATGTCGACGGCAAGGAGATGGAAAGCAAGAATATCGGTCGTCAGATCATTTCCGAAACCGCCCCTACTGGCGACGGGGAATACAAGGGCAAAGTCTATTCGCCCGACCGCGACAAGACCTATAATTCCAAGCTGCAATTGACCGGCGAGACGCTCAAGGTTAGTGGCTGCGTTCTGGGTATTTGTCGCGACGGAGGCACTTGGCAAAAGGTCAAGTAAGCGCGACGTCGCATTGCATTCGCGAGGGGACGGTTTGGTCAGATCTGCATCTGCGTTATGATGTCACCATGATGGATCACAACCTTCCCTTCGCCACGCCGCCAGCCGCACTTCTTGAGGCGGCCCTCTACGTGTCGGATATTGACGCGGCAGAGCGGTTTTATGGTGACATCCTCGGGCTCGATCCGATCGTGCGGGTTGGAAATCGCCATGTGTTTTACCGAGTGGGTGCCGGCATCCTGTTGATCTTCAACCCCGAAGAAACGTGTAAACCACCAAACAATCCCGAACTGCCAGTCCCGCCGCATGGCGCCCAAGGGCCGGGCCATTTCTGTTTTGCGGTCGAAGGGCTGGCGCTCGATGATTGGTGTGCACGACTTGAGGCTGCAGGTGTCGAGATCGAGGCGGATTTTCACTGGCCGAACGGGGCACGATCCCTCTATTTTCGCGATCCAGCGGGGAATTCCATTGAAATGGCAGAGCCGCGTTTGTGGGAGAAATAGGCGTTCAGTGGCTGAGTTTTGAGATCGGCCCTTATCCGTCAGTCTGCCGGGTGTCGGGCCCGAAGACCGACCAGCCTGTGCGCGACGCGAGCCGCTCCATTGCTTCGGTGCCAAGCTTGGAGTTGCCGTAGTGATTGAGCCCCGGCGACCAGACCGCAATCGAGGCGATACCCGGCACGATCGACAGGATACCGCCGCCCACCCCGCTCTTGCCCGGCAGCCCCACACGAAAGGCATAGTCGCCTGACCCGTCATAATGCCCGCAGGTCATCATCAACGCATTGATTCGACGGATACGCGCCTCTGACACCAGTCGCGGTGCCCCAGCCCCACCAACCAGAAAGAGCCCTGCATTGGCCAATTGCGCGCAGGTCATCTCGACCGCGCATTGGTGAAAATACGTACCAAGGGTCAAGTCTGGGGCGTTCTTGAGGTTTTCGTGCGAGCTCAGGTAGTGGGCGAGCGCAAAATTGCGGTGACCGGTCGCAATCTCGGATTGCGCGACGCGCTCATTGATGTGAATCGCCTCGTCCCCCGCTGCGGCACGGATGAATCGCAAAAGCGCACCAAGGGCCTCTCGCGGGGTTGACCCTTGCAAGACCGCATCGGTGGTGACGATAGCGCCCGCGTTGATGAACGGGTTGCGTGGATAGCCTTTTTCCAATTCCAAAAGCAGCATCGAGTCAAACGACAACCCCGATGGCTCACGTCCGACTCGTGACCAGAGCCTGTCTCCTAGTTTGCCAAGCGCAAGCGCCAGCATGAACACCTTTGACACAGATTGGATGGAAAACGGCACATCCACATCACCCGCAACCAGCGGCGGTTGGCCGGGGCGAGCAACGGCTATGGCGAATTGGTCGGGGTTCACGCCAGCCAGCTCTGGAATGTAGTCCGCCACCTTGCCCCGGTTCTCAGAGGCCCGGGCAATCTCCGTGATCTCATCCAGCACAGTCTGGAGCGCGGCAGCTGCGCGAGGCATTCAAGGTTTCCAGCGCAGGAAATTGGCAATCAGTCGAAGGCCGGTTTGCTGGCTTTTCTCAGGGTGGAACTGCGTGCCGACGATCGTATCGCGTCCGACAACGGCGGTGATTGCCTCAGCATAATCAACATGCGCCAGAAGATGTGCCGGGTCGGTCACGCGGAAGTGGTAGGAGTGCACGAAATAGGCGTGATCGCCGGTACTAACTCCGTCAAAGATTGGGTGCGGGTTGTCAATCACCAGGTCATTCCAGCCCATATGTGGCACCTTGAGCGCGGGATCAGATGGCTCAATGTGCTCGACCGCCCCCCCAATCCAATCGAACCCGGCTGTTTCCTCATATTCCATTCCGCGCGTTGCCAACATCTGCATGCCGATGCAAATCCCCATGAAGGGGCGGGCCTGCGTAATCACTGCATCCTCGATAGCCTCAAAGACACCGCGGTGATCATAGAGCGCCTTGCGGCATGCGGGAAATGCGCCGTCCCCCGGTAAAACGATCCGGGTTGCGGCGCGGATGACATCGGGGTCTGAGGTGACGATGACAGTGCCCGCGCCGGTCTCGGACGCCATGCGCTGAAACGCCTTTTCAGCCGAGTGCAGGTTGCCGCTCTCGTAGTCGACGATGACAGTGGTCATGTGTCAGAGACTGCCTTTGGTAGAGGGAATCGCATCCGCTTTGCGCGGATCGGTCTCAACCGCCTCGCGCAGACTGCGCGCAACGGCCTTGAACGCGGCCTCTGCCATGTGGTGGCTGTTGATCCCGTGCAGCGCGTCCACATGCAGCGTGATGCCGCCATGGGTGCTGAGGGCCTGAAAGAACTCACGCACGAGTTCGGTGTCGAATGTCCCGATCTTGGGCGTGGGCAGGTCCAGGTGCCACACCAGATAGGGTCGCCCCGACAGATCAAGTGCCGCGCGCACCAGCGCGTCATCCATTGGCAACAGACAGGCTCCGTAACGGCGGATGCCACGTTTGTCTCCGAGGGCCTGCGAGAGCGCCTGACCGAGAGCGATTCCCACGTCTTCGACCGTGTGGTGATCGTCAATGTGCAGGTCGCCAGCACATCGTATTGTCATGTCGATCAAAGAATGCCGCGCGAGTTGATCCAGCATGTGATCAAAGAACCCCACGCCGGTCTGAGTGTCATAGCGACCGGAGCCGTCAAGATTGACGTCGACGGTGATGTCGGTTTCGGCGGTCTTACGGGTGATTGTGGCGCTGCGCATGGGGCCTCCGTCAAGCTTTTGTGGCTCTATACTGCGCTCTGCGGTGCAGGCCAAGCGCCAAGCGCGGAATGTCACGATCCCCCCGGCGGATCGCCCCAAATTTCTTTAATTGTAAGGAAATTTGGAGCGGGCGAGGCGATTCGAACGCCCGACCCTAACCTTGGCAAGGTTATGCTCTACCCCTGAGCTACGCCCGCATCCTTGGGTGAGGCGTGATCTATAAACTCTGGCGCGCGGCTGCAAGAGGAAAATTGCCAGGGACCGTAAATTTTTGTCGTCAACTTGAATGGGTCAGGTGCGACGTAAGTAGGATGGTCAAGAAGCCCCGTAATTTCCTGGAGCATGCTAGGCTCGCTCGGCGTTTGGGTCGTGGGAAGAGGGCCCGCAATAGGAGGAGGAAACGCATGCCAGCCTATCTAATCGCGCAGGTGAAGATCACGAATGATGCCTGGGTGCCGGACTATGCTGCTAGGACGCATGACATCGCGGCAAAACACGGAGGACGGTATCTGTCGCGTAGCGCCAATATTGAGACCTTGGAAGGACTCGCGCCTGATACCACTCTTATCGCGCTGATTGAGTTTCCGTCGGCTGAGGCTGCGCAAGCCTTTGCACATGACCCTGAGTATGCTCCGCTCGCCAAATCCCGTCAGGCGGGGAGCGAGGGACATTTTTGGGTGATAGACGACACGGACGCTGCCGGTTCCATCCCCTATCTTCCAAAAGGCTAAGCCCATTTCCCCCGGCGCCTCGGGGAGAGTATGAGGCACCGGGGGAGGGACGGGGCAACCGATCAGAGGTTGCCGCGTGTGAGTTCACCTGCAATGTGATCCGCCTGCCGCATCGCAAGAGCCACGATCGTCAGCGTCGGGTTTTCCGCAGCACCCGTGGTGAATTGCGAGCCATCCGAGACAAAGAGGTTGGGGATATCATGGGTTTGCCCCCATTTGTTCACCACCCCGTCGCGCGGGTTTTCAGACATACGGTTGGTCCCGAGATTGTGGGTCGAGGGATAGGGCGGCGTCGGGAAGGTGCGCGTGGCCCCCACGGCCTCGTATACCGCGATGCCACGGCTATAGGCATGATTGCGCATCGCGACGTCATTTGGATGGTCGGAGAAATGCACATTGGCCACGGGTAGGCCCCACTGATCCTTGACGTCATGGTTGAGCGTGACGCGGTTGGTTTCCTGCGGCATGTCTTCGCCCACAATCCACATACCGGCCATGTTCTCGTATGCGTCGAGCGCGGTGGTGAACTCGCGGCCCCACGAACCGGGGTCGAGGAACGCCGCCATGAAGGGCAGGCCGAGTGCCAGCGTTTCCAGCTCATAGCCGCCCACAAAACCGCGCGAGGGATCGTGCCGCGCTTCGTCCTGAATGATGCCCGCCATGGTCGTGCCGCGCCACATCTTCACCGGCTTATCAAACACGCCGTAAACCGAGCCGGTCATGTGCCGCATGTAGTTGCGGCCCACTTGACCCGAGGAATTGGCAAGCCCATCGGGGAACATCGACGAGGCAGAGTTGAGCAGTAGCCTGGGCGATTCGAACGAATTGCCCGCGACGCAGACGGCACGCGCCATTTGCATCTGAAGGTTGCCGGCCTCGTCGAAATACTCGACACCCGTCACCTTGCCGCTGTCGTCATGCAGGATACGCGCGACATGCGCCTTGGAGCGGACCTCGAGATTGCCCGTAGCCTCGCCGCGCGGGATGTCTGTGTAGGCCGATGACCATTTCGCGCCCCATTTGCAGCCCTGAAAGCAGAAGCCCGTCTGCTGGCAGGCCATGCGCCCGTCATAGTCCTCAGAGTTGATGGCCATGCGCCCGGTGTGGACTTCTTTGTAACCAAGCGCCTTGGCGCCTGCCTCGAATACCTTGTAATTATTGTTCCCCGGCAGTCCAGCCAGATTGTTGGTGCGGGTCACGCCCAGTTTTGCCTCGGCCTTATCATACCACGGGGCCATTTCGGCCGCGTCGATGGGCCAGTCGAGCAGATTTGCCCCCTGGACGGGTCCGTAATTGGTCTTGGCCTTCCATTCATGGTCCTGAAACCGGATCGAGGCCCCGGCCCAGTGGGTTGTGGTGCCGCCCACCGCCTTGACGATCCAGGCGGGTAGGCCAGAAAAATCCTTGGCCACGCGCCAGTCACCGGACGTTGTGCGTGGATCGAGCCAGGCCAGTTGCCCGAAACTTTCCCATTCGTCGTTGATGTAATCTTCCGGCAGATAGCGCCCGCCCGCCTCAAGCGCCACCACGGACACGCCGCGTTGCGCCAGTTCGTTAGATAGCACACCGCCGCCCGCGCCGGTGCCGATGACGACGATCACAGAGTCGTCGTTAAAATCAAAAGGTGCAGCCATAGTCTTTCCTCCCTCGATGGCTATGGCCTAAAGCCAATTGATGTCGTCAAAGCCGCGGTTGATGTAACCGCCTTGGCTAAAGGACTCGCCCTCATAGCCAAAGAGCGGCCAGACCGCCTTTTGATTATAAAGCCCTGTCACCAGCCCGCCCCGTATCTGTTGAAAGAACGCGCTGTCCTCAATGCTGCGCAGGATGTCCACGCGGTCACGCTCCCAGCCGACGCTGAGATAATCGGCGTGACCCTTGCCCTGCGCTGCGGCGTTGAGGCCCGCGATCCCGGCCTCTACGGCTTCGGCCGCCTCTGCCGTGTCATAGCCCTTGACCGCGATGGCGTAGTATTCATCGGCCAGATGGTCATGCGGATAGATATCGCGCGCCATCTGGATCAGCGCCGCCATGGTCTCGGGCTTGAGCGCTTGGGTCTCGAGCGCCCAAGCGGCATCGGTGCTGGCGACAAAGCCCGTTCCGACGACAAAGCCTGCGCCCGCCGCGATAGATCGCGAGAGCAACTCGCGCCGGTTAAGCCCCTTGCGGGGTTTGGTGTCAGTCATGTGTTATCCTCCCATGCAAAAAATGGGCGCGTCCCTCCCCGGACGCGCCCTTGCTCTCATTTGAAACGCCCGCCGCGTTCCAGTACTTCGATTTCGTAACCATCAGGATCTGCGACAAAGAAAAACTTGCCCACGAGTTTGCCGTCAGGGGCGAATTCCACGATCTTACGCGGACTCAATCCCTCTGCCTCGAATCGTGAATGCTCGGCGGCAAGATCTTCCACAAGCACGGCGAGATGACCGTAACCATCGCCACGGTCATATGGCTCGGTGCGTCCCTTGTTGATGGTCAATTCCACCTCAAAGGGGCTTTCGTCATTCGACATGTAGACGAGGGTGAATTTCTCGAAATCCAGCCGCTCCGCCACGCGCAGCCCAAAGGCCCGAGAATAGAAATCGACCGACCGCGCCTCGTCGAGAACGCGAATCATGCTGTGAATGGCTTTGGCCATCATGCCCTCCGAAACCTGTATTTGGTTCGGAAAAGTTACCAAAGCAGGGGCGGGGCGGGTAGTAAGGGGATACTACGCCTTGATTTGTCTTACTCCGCCGCCATATGGCGTGCCTCGGCCTCCAGCGGGTTTTCGCGGTGCACTAGGCAGGTACAGCGCAAGAGCGACGTGAAATTGGCAGGCTCGCCGTGCAGTTCCAGTACTTCGGCATGCAGTTTCGACACGAAACCGGGGGTCGTCAGCCCCTCGCTCTCGGCGATTTCGTCGAGGATACCCCAAAAGGATTTCTCCAGACGGATGCTGGTGCTCTGGCCATTCAGGCGCATGCGGCGCGTGACCAACTCATAGCGGTCGGGGTCTTGTCCGGCAAAAATTCGGCACATGATCAGGTCCTCCCTCATCCGGGTCGCGGCAGGGACGCGCGCGGCGCGGATCTCAGTACGTTTTAGGATGATGGACGATTTTTGCCAGCAGGGAAAGTCTTCTGCGCCGTCACAGCCTGCACGCTGACATCCGTCAGAGCAACGCGTGACCGATATTGGCAAGCGCGCTGAGGATCAGCATGGCAAAGGTCAGCACCACTCCGGCACTGCGCATCGGCATGATCTCTGGCGTGCGCCCAAATCCCACTGCATGCAGCACCCGCCCCAAGAGCAGCATCAAGCCCAGCAGATGAACAACCCATCCCGGCGCGCCCTGAAGTTCGGCCATGCCCAGCAGGATCAGGCCGAGCGGGGCGTATTCGGCGCAATTGGCCTGCATCCGGATGCGGCGGATCAACAACTTCTCCCCGCCATCGCCCAAAGAAACATTGGTTTTAAATCGGGCGGCGATGACCAGCACGCTCAGGAGGACGAAGAGAAGGCCGATGAGGCCCGCGTAAAGAGGGCTGATGGCAAGGGACATGCGCTTTGCTTTCTGGTCAGGAATAGGTTGCGGAACGGGCCGGGGGCAGGGTGAAATCCTCAGTATGGAAAATCACCCCTGTCTCGGTCAGCAGCAAGAGGCCATAGGCACCCGGCTCGTCAATTGAGAGGCTCGTGTCCTGAGCGTCCAGCGCCATGGGCATCTGGTGACAGGGGCTCTTGAGGATGGCGGTGGGAATGCCCCCTGCCGACCCCAGCACCGTGCGGTGAACATGGCCCGATACGATCTGAACGACATTACCCGCCGCCTTGAGCCGCGCAATGAATTCGGCCCGGTTGCGAAGGCCAATGGCATCCATCCCGGCAAAGCCCGTGTCGATCGGCGGGTGATGGGTAAAGACAATGACCGGGCGGGTGTCCGCCTCAGCCAGACAGTGCTCCAGCCAGTCAAGCCGCACGGGGCAGAGCCAGCCCGAGTGCAGATCCGAAGCCGTCTCATCCAGTGTGTCGAGACAGATCAGCCGATGTGTCCCGATGTCGGCATGATGCTGGATATGCCCTGTTTCCATGCGCATGGCCTCGGGAAAGGCGTCTAGAAATGGTGCGCGGCGGTCGTGATTGCCCAGCATCAGGCTGACGGGCAGGGGGCAATCCGCGAGTGCCCCGCGCAGGCGAGCGTATTCCTCGGGTGCGGCGCGGTGGGTCAGGTCGCCACAGAGCACGATCCGGGCAGCATCAGGGTGTCGCGTCAGCGCGTGTGCAAGCCCTTGGGTAAAGCGCGCGAAGGGATCGAGGCCGATGATGGACTGGCCTTGGGCAACGATGTGAATGTCAGTGAAGACGAGTATTTTCTGCATGGCGCGGCCTGTCACGGGGCATATGGCGCGTAGCATGGCCGAATTGACGGGATTGCAAAAGGGCTTTCGGTGGTGTCGCCTGCCTGTCATCCTCGGGCCTGACCCGGCGATCTCTTGCGGGGAGAGACCCTCGGGACAAGCCCGAGGGTGACAGGGAGGCGTTACTCCAGTTCCACCAGCAGATCCTTCGCGTCGATCTGGCTGCCGGGCTGGACATGCACCGCCTTGACGGTCGCGTCCCGCTCGGCGTGCAGGCCGGTTTCCATCTTCATTGCCTCGATGGTCAACAAGAGATCGCCTGCTTTGATCTTTTGCCCCGCCTTGACCGCAACCGTTGCCACGGCACCGGGCATTGGCGCGCCGATGTGGTTGGCGTTGCCCAATTCCGCCTTGGGCCGGGCAGCGACCTTGTCCTTGATCCGCCGGTCGGGCACGCGCACGGTGCGCGGCTGACCATTGAGTTCAAAGAATACCCGCGCTTCCCCGTCCTCTTGCGTCTCGCTCACCGCGACCAACCGGATCTCAAGGGTCTTGCCAGGATCGATTTCGGCGGTGATTTCCTCGCCGGTTTCCATCCCATAAAAGAAGGTGCGTGTGGGCAGGGTGCGCACGGGCCCGAATTGAGCGTGACGCTCCATGTAATCGGCGAAAACCTTGGGATACATCAGGCTGCCCATCAGGTCTTCGTTGTCGATCTTCTTGCCAAAACGCTCGGTCAGTTCTGCAAGCCGCGCGTCCAGATCCTCGGGCGGCAACAGCGTGCCGGGGCGCACGGTGATGGGCTCTTCGCCCTTCAGCACCTTCTTGACGATGGCGGGGGGGAAGCCGCCCGGTGCCTGTCCCACATAGCCCTTCATCAGTGTGATCACCGAGTCGGGAAAGCTAACCTCGGTCGTAGGGTCGAGCACGTCCTCACAAGTCAGGCCTTGGCTCACCATCATCAACGCCAGATCGCCCACCGTCTTGGCGATCGGTGTCACCTTGATGACATCGCCGAACATCTGGTTCACATCGGCATAGGTGCGCGCGATGTCGTGCCAGCGGTCCTCCATCCCCATCGAGCGCGCTTGCGCCTTGAGGTTGGTAAACTGCCCACCGGGCATCTCGTGCAGATAGACCTCGGAGGTGGGCGACTGCATCCCGCTCTCGAAAGCGGCGTAATGGTTGCGCACCGATTCCCAATAGTTCGAGATGTGCCGGATGGCGGTAATATCGAGGCCCGTGTCGCGCGGCGTGTGGCGCAGCGCCTCAATGATCGTGCCAATCGTCGCCTGAGAGGTATTGCCCGAGAGCGAATCCATGGCGCAATCTACCGCATCCACCCCGGCCTCGGACGCCGCAAGGATCGTCGCCCCGGCGATGCCCGCTGTGTCATGGGTGTGGAAATGCAGCGGCAGGCCCACCTCTTCCTTGAGCGCCTTGAAGAGCACGCTCGCCGTAGCTGGTTTCATCAGCCCGCCCATGTCCTTGATGCACAGGATATGCGTGCCTGCGGCCTTCAGATCCTTGGCCATTGAGAGGTAGTATTTCAGATCATACTTGGAACGCGCCGGGTCCAGCATGTCTCCGGTGTAGCAGATCGCGGCCTCCAGCACCTTGCCCGAGTCGAGCACGGCATCCATGGACACGCGCATGTTCTCGGCCCAGTTCAGCGGATCGAAGACGCGGAAAATATCAACGCCGCTCTCGGCCGCTTGTTTGACAAAGGCCGCAACCACATTGTCGGGATAGTTGGTATAGCCCACCCCGTTCGAGCCGCGCAGCAGCATTTGCGTAAGCAGGTTGGGCATGGCGGCGCGAATGTCGCGCAACCGCTGCCAAGGGCATTCGTCAAGGAAGCGGTAGGCCACGTCAAACGTCGCGCCACCCCAGCATTCGACCGAAAACAACCCTGGTAGATCATGGGCGTAATTGGGCGCGATGCCGATCATGTCGATCGAGCGCATCCGCGTGGCCAAGAGCGATTGATGACTGTCGCGCATGGTTGTGTCGGTGATCAAGAGATGCTTTTGCGCAGCCATCCAGTCGGCCACGGCCTGCGCGCCCTTATGTTCAAGGATCTGCTTTGGGCCATCCTTGATCTCGGGGTTGGTTGGGCGCGGCGCGCGCGGCAGTTTGAGATCGGCGGCTGGGCGGGTGCGCCCCTCGACCTCGGGATGCCCATTAACTGTGATGTCGGCGATATAGCTCAGAACGCGCGTGCCGCGATCCCGCCGCTTGGCGAATTTGAACAGCTCCGGCGTCGTATCGATGAATTTAGTCGTGTAGGTATTGTTCAGGAATGTCGGGTGCTTGAGCAAGTTCTCGACAAAGGCGATGTTGGTGCTCACGCCGCGAATACGGAATTCGCGCAGGGCACGGTCCATGCGGGCAATCGCCTGTTCGGGCGTGGGTGCCCAAGCCGTGACCTTGGTCAGCAGGCTGTCATAATAGCGCGTGATCACACCCCCCGCATAGGCGGTGCCGCCATCAAGGCGAATGCCCATGCCGGTGGCCGAGCGATAGGCGGTGATGCGGCCATAATCGGGAATGAAATTGTTGAGCGGGTCCTCGGTGGTGATCCGGGTCTGGAGCGCGTGGCCATGCAGGGTGATGTCATATTGGCTGGCCTTGCCGGTCGCTTCCATCAGGCTCTTGCCCTCGGCGATCTTGATCTGAGCCTGCACGATGTCGATGCCGGTCACAGCCTCGGTTACGGTGTGCTCGACCTGAACGCGCGGATTGACCTCGATGAAATAAAATTTGCCGGTGTCCATATCCATCAGGAATTCGACGGTGCCCGCACATTCATAGTTCACATGCTTGCAGATCTTGTAGCCAAGTTGACAGATTTCCTCTCGCTGCGTCTCCGACAGATACGGGGCAGGGGCACGCTCGACCACCTTTTGGTTGCGGCGCTGCACCGAGCAGTCCCGCTCAAAGAGGTGATACATATTGCCATGTTTGTCGCCGAGGATCTGAACCTCGACATGGCGCGCGCGCAGGATCATCTTTTCCAGATAGCCCTCGCCATTGCCAAAGGCCGCCTCGGCCTCGCGCCGCCCTTCTCGGACCTTATCCTCTAGCTCGCTCTCGTTCTCGATGGGGCGCATGCCGCGCCCGCCGCCGCCCCAGGATGCCTTGAGCATCAAGGGATAACCGACCTCCTTGGCCTGCTTGCGGATGGCCTTCATGTCGTCGCCCAGAACTTCGGTGGCGGGGATGACCGGCACGCCAGCTTCAATCGCCACGCGTCGCGCACTTGCTTTGTCGCCGAGTGCGCGCATGGTTTCGGCTCGCGGCCCGATAAAGGTGATGCCCGCCGCGTCGCAGGCATCGACAAAGGCCGGGTTTTCGGACAGCAGGCCGTAACCGGGGTGGATCGCATCCGCCCCCGAAAGCTTTGCCACGCGGATTATTTCCTCGATCGACAGATAGGCCTGAACCGGCCCCATGCCCTCGCCGATGCGATACGCCTCATCCGCCTTGAACCGGTGCAGCCCGAGCTTGTCCTCTTCGGCAAAGACAGCGACGGTTTTCTTGCCCATTTCATTGGCGGCCCGCATGATGCGGATGGCGATTTCGCCCCGGTTGGCGATGAGAATTTTCTTGAAGTCGGCCATGCCTGTCCCCCCGGTTTATCAGTTCTGGCGGCGCGACAGTCTATGCCGCATTGCAGCGCTGCATCCTTGTAAGATTTGTGAAAGGTTTGTGCAATCCGGCAAACTGGGTATTCACCGGCAAGGGAAATTTCCTGTCCCGACGGGTGGTCGGCCCTACCCGTTAGGGATCAGCCGCGACCGCACATCCCAGAGCGTGCGCGCGCCCAACTGGCCCATGTTGGCGCGCAGGTCCTCGGCCAGAATATCCGCCAGATGCGCCGGGCCAATCTCGCCCAAGGCACCAAGCGCATAGTGCCAGCCACGCCCCAACATGACGAAATCCGCCCCAAGGGCAATGGCGCGCAGCACATCGAGCCCGCCCTCGATGCCGCCATCCATGATCACGGGCAGGGTGGTTGCGGCGCGCACTTCGGGCAACGCCTCGATGGTGGCGGGGGCGGCGTCGAATTGGCGGCCTGCATGGTTCGAGATCCAGATCGCGTCCACACCCTCTTTCTCGAGCGCTGCCGCATCGTCGCCGCGCAGCACTCCTTTGACCACAAGGGGCCCATCCCAAGCATCGCGTAGCCACCGCAGATAGTCCCAGTCGGGCGAGGTACGCAGCAAATAGCCCGCATGCTTGTTTGACGGCAGGCCCTTGGTCTGGCCAGCGTAATCGTCAATCAGCCGCATGCGCGGCATGCCAAGCCGCGCGGTGCCAAGCGCCCATGTCGGACAGCGCGCGACCTGCGCCAAAAGGCGCGGGGTCAGTTTGGGCGGCTGCGTGAGGCCAGAGCGCACCTGCCGTTCGCGGCGGCTGCCCACGGGCACATCCACAGTCAGCACAAGTACCGAGAACCCGGCGTTGCGGGCGCGGTTCAGCATGTCGGTGCGAATGCCCGTGTCTCGCGGCGGATACATCTGGAACCAGCCATTGCCGTTCAGATGCGGCCCGATATCCTCTGGCTTTTGACTGGCCACGGTCGAGAGGCCATAGGGAATGCCCACCTGCGTTGCCGCCCGCGCCAAGAGCCGCTCGGCATCGGGCCAGATGAGGCCCGACATGCCCACCGGCGCGATGCCTACTGGAAGCGCATGGATCTGGCCCAAGAGAGGGGCCGTGATATCGGGCGTGAATTCGCCGTGCAGGATCGATGGGCTCAGCCGCACCTGATCCAGCATCAGGCGGTTGCGCGCCTTGGTCGCCTCGGTGCCGGTGGCACTGTCTAGGTATTCCCAGACGAAATGCGGAATGCGCCGCGCCGCGCGGGCGCGCAGATCAGACAGGGCGGGATAGGTGGCATGCAGGGTCATGGCGCGCATTTGCGCGGGTTTTCAGGGGCTTGTCCAGAGGTCAGATGTGGGTGGAACAATCCCCGAACATCTCTTTAACTCTCGCCGCCTCCGCGCTATTGTCACGGGCATGAACAGATTTGACGAATCCGATGCCTTTGAGGGCGCCAGCCTCTCGGCGCGTGCCATGGCGGCGCGGCCCGCGCCCTATCTTGATGACCTCAACCCCGAACAGCGCCGCGCGGCGGAAACGCTGGATGGTCCCGTGCTGATGCTCGCAGGGGCGGGGACGGGCAAGACCAAGGCGCTGACCACGCGCATCGTGCATCTGATGAACACCGGGCGCGCGGGGCCCGGTGATATCCTTGCCGTGACCTTTACCAACAAGGCCGCGCGCGAGATGAAAGAGCGTGTAGGCCGCCTCTTGGGCCAGCCCGCCGAGGGGATGCCGTGGCTGGGCACCTTTCACTCGATCTGCGTCAAGCTCTTGCGCCGTCACGCTGAACTGGTTGATCTCAAATCGAATTTCACCATTCTCGACACGGATGACCAACTGCGCCTGCTCAAGCAACTGGTGCAGGCGTCGGGCATTGACGACAAACGCTGGCCGGCGCGGATGCTGGCCGGGATCATCGATCAATGGAAGAACCGCGCCTGGACGCCCGACAATCTACCCGCCTCTGAGGGGAGCGCCTATGATGGCAAGGGGCCGGCGCTCTACCGGCAGTATCAAACCCGCCTGCGCGAGCTGAACGCGGTCGATTTCGGCGACCTGCTGCTGCATGTGGTCACGATCTTTCAAAAGCACGACGATGTGCTCAGGCAATACCAGCGTTGGTTCCGCTATATCCTCGTGGACGAGTATCAGGATACCAACGTCGCGCAATATCTCTGGCTGCGTCTCTTGGCGGGAGGGCACAAGAATATTTGTTGCGTGGGTGATGATGATCAGTCGATCTATGGTTGGCGCGGGGCCGAAGTGGGCAATATCCTGCGGTTCGAAAAGGATTTTCCCGGTGCGGCGGTGATCCGGCTGGAACAGAACTACCGCTCGACGCCGCATATCCTAGCGGCGGCTTCGGGCGTGATTGCGGGCAATCGGGACCGGCTGGGCAAGGAGCTGTGGACGGAGGCCAAAGAGGGCGAGAAGGTACGCCTGATCGGTCATTGGGACGGCGAGGAAGAGGCGCGCTGGATTGGAGAAGAGGTAGAAAGCATGCGGCGCGGTACACGCGGCATGCGGCCCTATCCGCTGGATGAGATGGCGATTCTCGTGCGCGCCAGCCACCAGATGCGTGCCTTTGAAGATCGGTTTTTGACCATCGGCCTGCCCTATCGCGTGATCGGCGGCCCGCGGTTTTATGAGCGTTTGGAAATCCGCGACGCCATGGCCTATTTCCGTCTTGTGGTATCGCCCGCCGATGATCTGGCCTTTGAGCGGATCGTGAACACGCCCAAACGCGGGTTGGGCGACAAGGCGCAGCAAAAAATTCAGGTGACAGCTCGTCAGAATGGTGTGCCGCTGGTCGAGGGCGCGCGGATATTGCTCGAGGATAAAGGGATAACCGGTAAAAGTGCTGCTGAGTTGCGCCGTTTCATAGACGGGCTTGCGCGATGGGGCCGGATGGTAGGCGATGCCGAGTTCAGCCACATTGAACTGGCTGAAATGATCCTTGACGAGAGCGGCTATACCGAGATGTGGCAACTCGATAAGACGCCCGAGGCACCCGGGCGGCTCGAGAACCTAAAAGAATTGGTGAAGGCTCTGGAAGGGTTCGAGAACCTGCAAGGTTTTCTGGAACATGTGAGCCTCATCATGGACAATGAGGCGGGCGAAGACGGCGAGAAAATCACACTCATGACACTGCACGCCGCCAAGGGGCTGGAGTTTCCGGCCGTGTTCCTGCCGGGATGGGAGGATGGTCTTTTCCCATCGCAACGCTCGATGGACGAAAGCGGCGTTCGCGGGCTGGAGGAAGAGCGGCGGCTGGCCTATGTCGGCATAACCCGCGCCGAAGAGGTTTGCACCATATCCTTTGCGGGCAATCGCCGCGTCTATGGCCAGTGGCAATCGCAAATGCCGTCGCGCTTCATCGACGAATTGCCCGAGGCGCATGTCGAGGTTCTCACCCCACCGGGTCTTTATGGCGGAGCCTATGGTGCCGCCGCCGGCAGTGGGATTGAGAGCCGTGCTGCCGATGCCAATGTCTACAACAGTCCCGGCTGGCGGCGACTTCAGGCGCGGGGCGGCGAACGGCCCATGAGTCAGCCAAGCGAGGCGAGGCACAGGGTTATTGAGGCTGAGGCGATTAGCGCGCACACGGTCGGCGAGCGCGTCTTTCACCAGAAGTTTGGATATGGCGCCATTATCGGAATCGAAGGCGACAAACTTGAGATCGCCTTTGACAAGGCGGGCACCAAGAAGGTCGTTGCGCGCTTCATCACGGGTGCTGATGACATGCCGTTCTGAGCGGGTGCAGCGGCCGGTTTGAGTATTTTTGCCAAGAAAAAACGACTTGGCTTTTTCTTGGCGCAAATACTCAAGCCTTACCTTGCGCCGAAACGCTCAGCCGACGTGATCCACGACCGTCAGATGCTGTGCCAGCCGGTTGACCTCGTCGAGGTAGCGCGTGACCAGCTTGGGATCATGCGGTGCCGCGCTAACGCCCGCGGGTATTTCCCGCGCCAGCACCGACTCAACGGCAAGTGAGACTGGAATCGAGACCAGCCGCGCCATCGCCGTGCCACGCGCATCGCCCCAAGCGTCCATCACATAGGTTTTATGCCAGACGGATTTACCGGCTTTTTCCGCCTTGAGATCAACGCAGAGCACCACGCGGTCTGGCTCGCCCTCATCGTAGGCGTTCTCTTGCCAGAACTGATCCGACATCTCCTTGAGCCGGGCATCGCCCGCGGCACCGTTGAGCGTCTCGATCTCGGCAAAGACCTCCTTCCATGCCTCTGACCAGCCATTCAGACGCAGCGTGCCGCGCACGAAATCCTTGATCCGCCAGTCGGGATCGAACCGGTAGTCGGCGATGAAGGGCAGGGAATCGCGGTTGGGGTAAACCTCGAAGATCTCGGGGTTGGGCAAAGGGGCGTCATAGCTGGAAATCGCGTCCCATGGCCGCGCGACCTTGATCTCCGAGAAATTCCGGATTGAGCGCGAGGGCGAGCGCAGCGCCTTGAGCACGCCCAAGGGCGACCAGCTGAACTTGTATCGAAATGGGTTGGGCCGTTTCGGCACGCCGCCGCAATAGGAGGTGAAGCGGAGGTCATTGCCTGCGTCAAAGGCTGGGGAGGCGCGATATTCGGCCACCAGATGATGCGCCATCAGATGATCGATGCCGGGATCAAGACCAATTTCATTGACAAAGCGCAGCCCTTTTTCGCGCGCCGCCTGATCGAGCGCGCGCATTTCAGGTGCGATGTAGGATGAGGACACAAAATTCGCACCCTTCTCAAGGCAGAGTTCCGCCAGTGGCACGTGCCAGTCACCGGGCAGCATCGAGACGACCACGTCACCGGGTTCGAGCGCCGTCGCCAGTTCATCCTTGTCAAAGGCGTGGATATTGTCGGTCAGATCGCCCACCGCCGCCCGCGCCTTGTTGGTCGAACGGTTCCAGACCGCCACCTCATGCCCCGCCTCGATCAGCCGTCGCAGGCCGGGGATGGCCGATAGGCCGGTGCCGCACCAGTGGATTGTCATGTCCGTCTCTCCTTTTACTTATAACGGAGTTTCGCCGCGACGATGCTCAGCATCGCCAGAACGGCGCAGATATTGGCCAGAATGAGAGGCCAGTCGCCGATTATCAGCCCATAGACCAGCCACAGGGAAACTGTGGTCAGAAAGAGCAGGTTCGACGGGAGCGACAGGCCCGAAGTGTCGCGCGTGGCCCAGGCCTTGATCGCCTGCGGAATCCAGCAGATCGTACCCAGAAAGGCGGCCAGATATCCGACATAGGGTGCCATTCAGATGTCGTTCATATGGGTGTGAAAGGTCTCTGCCGCGCGCCCCCAGACCCCTTGATCCAGCGTGTCGAGGGTCAGCAACGAGGCCAGCAATTGCCCGGCATAATCCCGTGAGGATTCAACCGGCAAGAGCGAGGGCAGGTTGTCGATCGCCATCACGTCGAGCGGTGGGGCGCCATGCACGCGCAACACCGGGGCTGTCCATGAGGTCGCCGCGTCATAAACTGGCACCGGGTTGTAATCGCTGTCGGGGTCGCAGGCCACATCGCCGATCACGGTCAATTGGCGGGGCTGGTCAAGCGCGGATTTCGGCACGAAAACCGGCGTGCCGGGGCGCGCGAAGATGCAGTTTAGAAAGATGTCATGCGCGAGGATTTCCGGGAAAGGCCCCCCCGATGCGGTCTCGGCCATGTCCCAGCGGGTGACGGTGACATCCATCGCTTCGCAGAGATCCGCAGCACCGGTGCCCACGCGCCCCAAGGCCCCAATGACGATGGCGCGCGGGCGGGACGCACCCGTGGCATCCAGCTGGGCGCCAAGATCTGCCAGCAGCGCGTCGCGCCCCGGATAGGTATCGACGGGCGGGCAGATCGCGCCGCCCTGTTGTGCCGTCCATGCCATGAGCGACACCGCCGCCCCCGCATAGCCCGCCCAATAGCCAAACGCGGCGACGCGGCGGCCCGTTTCATCGACGAGGTATTCCAGATCATAGAGCGTGCCGCCCCCGGCCTTGAACCGCTGCAAGAGACGTCGCCCGGCATGCTGTCCCTTGAAGGCGTGGCCGAACATGATGTGCCGATGCGGCAGGGGCGTGTCATCCTCGGGGAGTTCCTTGAGCCCAAAAATGATTGCTTCGGTAGGCGCGGACGGCCAAGAGTTCTCAGTCGCAATTTCGCAGCCCGCTGCGCGATAGCTCTCAATCGGAATGGCGCGGTTGTGGCTCTCTTCGACAGTGACACGAATGCCCTTGGTGATCAGTTGCGCCGCCCCTTCGGGCGTTAGTCCCACGCGTTCTTCATTCGGTCTTTGTTCGGCCCGCACCCAGATATGTGTCATGACAAATCCTCAGATCATATCGTCCGCAATCACCCGTGCCACTGAGGGCCGGGCACGCATTGCCTGCATGAACGCGGCAATCTTTGGGAACTCGGCCAGCTTTACCCCATCGCCCTCGAGCCAGTTGCAGGCGACATAGAGATATGGGTCGGCGAGCGTTAGGGTGTCGCCTGTAACGAAGGGGCCTGTGATGAGATTATGTTCCACATAGGTCGCGCTGTCGGTCATGGTCTGGACCGATTTGGTTTTCATATCGTCGAAAGAGCTCTGTTGGTCGGCCCAACGGTGGCCGCGCATCTTGTGGGCGTGGTTCACATGCATGGTGGAGGCGATATAATACATGGCCTCACGCATCTTGGCGGCTTGATAGGGATCGGTGGGGCGCAATTCGGCCTGAGGGGCGATGTCGGCAATGTAATCAAGCAATGCGCCGGTTTCGGTCAGGATGCCCCGGTCGGTGACGAGTGTTGGCACTCGTCCCTTGGGATTGATCGCGAGATAGGCGGCACCGGATTGCTCTCCCGCCCGAAAATCGAGGCGCACCGGTTCAAAGTCGAGCCCCGCCTCGTGCAGCGCGATCACCGCCGCAATCGAGATGGTGCCTTTGGCGTAGTAGAGTTTCATGGCGCGTTCCTCTCACTGTCAGATAAAGGTGCGGGCATGTGCCCGGTCGGGGGTGTCGAGATGGGGCGTGGCGTTGAACGTGCCCAGCATCAGCATGTCATGCACATGCTCGAGCCGGTGCAGAGAACTGTTCATCACCTGCAACATGACCTTGGCCATGCCGGGAATATCGAGGCCGAGGACGTGACGCATGACCATGCCAATCACGCCGCCCGAGGTCACGATCAGGATGCGTCCGTTGTGGTGGCAGATGTCGTCGATCAAGCTGGTGATGCGGGTCGTGAAATGCTCGAAACTCTCGGGCACATCGTCAAGATCGCCCCGCGCCCAGTGTTCGATCACCTGCGGCAGGTAGCGGGCAAATTCAGTGGCGTCGGCAGGCGCGGGAATCCCGTGCTGCGCCTCGATGGCGCGGGCGAGGGCAAAATAGCTCAGTTCATCCAACCGCGGGTCTTGCTCGGTAATATGATAGCCCATGGCGCGGGCGGTGCCGACCTGACGATTGAGAGTTCCGGTGATCACATGGTCGAAATGCGGATTTGTCATAGCCAGATGCGTACCCAACCATTCAGCCTGCTGCACGCCGAGTGGAGAAAGCCGATCATAGCCTGCCTCATCCGTGGCATGGCTGTTGGCCTGCCCATGCCGCACCAGAATTAGCTCTGCCAAGTTAAACGCCTCCCGATTTCAGCGCGACGTTAGCGCCGGTTGCCGGAGGGTTAAAGGTGCGGCGTAAAATATTCTGGAACAGCGCCCATCGGCGAGCCGTCGGCAAAGCAAGGTGACGTCTGGACCAGAATGAATTTAGACCAGAATGAATTTAGACCAGAATGAATCGCCAATTCCGGAGCCCCTCGACGAATGTGGCGCAAAAATGGGGTGAGGTGTCGGGATTGACAGCCACTTGGATGCCACAGCATGCTTTAAAAAGGCCCAAAGCTAGGGAGGCGCGCTGATGACCGACAAGATCACATTCGTACTGGACGGCCACGAAGTCGAAGCAGAGGCGGGGCAGACGATATGGGAAGTCGCGAACGGACGCGGGCTGGTCATCCCTCATCTCTGTCACAAGCCGGCACCAGGCTATCGCCCCGATGGCAATTGTCGCGCGTGTATGGTCGAAGTCGAGGGCGAACGGACGCTGGTCGCGTCGTGTATCCGCGAGGCCAAAGCGGGCATGGTGGTCACGACCAACTCCTCTCGTGCGGAAACCGCGCGCAAGATGGTGGTCGAGATGCTGCTCGCAGACCAGCCGGAACGCGAGGTTTCACATGATCGCTCCAGTCATTTGTGGGACATGGCTGCGGCCAATGGCGTATCCGAAAGCCGTTTTCCCAAAGTCGAACGCAGCCGCATTCCCCTGCTCGACGACAGTCACATCGCGATGCGGGTAAATCTGGATGCCTGCATTTCCTGTGGCCTCTGCGTGCGCGCCTGCCGCGAAGTGCAGGTCAATGACGTGATTGGCATGGCAGGGCGTGGGCATGATGCCTACCCGGTGTTTGACTTGGCCGACCCGATGGGTGCGAGTACTTGCGTGGCCTGCGGTGAATGCGTGCAGGCCTGCCCGACTGGCGCCCTGATGCCTGCCACCGTGCTGGATGACGCCCAACAGGGTGACAGCGCGGATTTTGACGAAGAGGTCAAAAGCATCTGTCCGTTCTGCGGCGTGGGATGTCAGGTGTCTCTCAAGGTCAAGAACGGCAAAGTGAAGTATGTCGAAGGAATCAACGGCCCGGCCAATGAAGGACGTCTGTGCGTCAAAGGGCGTTTTGGGTTTGACTATATCCACCATCCGCACCGTCTGACCAAACCGCTGATCCGCCGCGATGATGCGCCCGCCAAGGGCCTGAACGTCGATCCCGGAAACTGGCAGGAAGTGTTTCGGGAAGCTGAGTGGGACGAGGCGCTCGATTTGGCGGCTGGGGCGCTCAAAGGTCTCAAAGACATCAATGGCGGCACCAGCGTGGCGGGTTTCGGTAGCGCAAAATGCACCAACGAAGAAGCCTATCTCTTTCAAAAATTCATCCGTCAGGGCTTTGGTCACAACAACGTCGACCACTGCACGCGACTCTGCCATGCCTCCTCAGTGGCGGCGCTGATCGAGAATGTCGGGTCGGGTGCCGTGACGGCGACGTTCAACCAGATCGAAAATGCCGATGTAGCGATCATCATCGGGGCAAATCCGCTTGAGAACCACCCTGTCGCCGCGACCTATTTCAAGCAATTCACCAAGCGCGGTGGCAAGCTCATCGTCATGGACCCGCGCGGCCAGGGCATGAAGCGCTTTGCCACCCATATGCTGCAATTCCGCCCGGGTGCGGATGTGGCAATGTTGAACGCGATCTGCCATGTGATCGTTGAGGAAGGGCTTTACGACCAGCAATATATCGCTGCCTTCACTGAGAACTGGGAGGCCGAAAAGAAACATCTTGCCCAGTTCCCGCCCGAGAAAATGGCAGCAATCTGCGGCGTTCCCGCCGAGACGTTGCGCGCCGTCGCCCGCGATTTTGCCGGGGCCAAGGCAGGCATGATCTTTTGGGGGATGGGCGTTAGCCAGCATATCCACGGCACCGACAATTCGCGCTGCTTGATCTCTCTGGCGCTGATGTGCGGCCATGTGGGCCGTCCCGGTACAGGGTTGCACCCGCTGCGCGGCCAGAACAACGTGCAAGGTGCCTCGGATGCGGGACTGGTGCCGATGTTCCTGCCGGATTATCAGACCGTGACCGATGATGGCGTGCGACGCGCCTTTACCGAAGTCTGGCAATCGGGCGACTTCTCGAACCAAAAGGGCCTGACCGTGACCGAGATCATGGATGCGGTCCATGAAGACAAGATCAAGGGCATGTATATTCTGGGCGAAAACCCGGCGATGTCCGACCCGGACGTGGAGCACGCCCGCGATGCATTGGCCAAGCTCGAACATCTCGTCGTACAGGATATCTTTATCACCGAGACGGCCAACTATGCCGATGTGATCCTGCCTGCGAGCGCGTTTTATGAGAAATCTGGCACTGTAACCAATACCAACCGTCAGGTACAAATGGGCCGTTCCGCGGTTTCCCCTCCGGGCGAGGCGCGCGAGGACTGGGCCATCACGGTTGAGTTGGCGAACCGCATCGGGCTTGATTGGTCTTACGACAGCCCGGCCGATGTCTTTGCCGAGATGAAGGTCAACATGCGGTCGCTCGACAATATCACATGGGAGCGGTTGGAGCGGGAAGGGGCTGTGACCTATCCCTGCAAAGGCCCCGATCAACCGGGTGAGGCGGTTGTGTTCGGTGATGGTTTCCCACGTCCCGAGGGACGGGCGAAATTCACTCCGGCGGCCATCATCCCGCCTGACGATGTGCCAGACGCCGACTATCCGATGATTCTGACCACGGGGCGGCAACTTGAGCATTGGCACACCGGGTCCATGACCCGCCGCGCCAGCGTGCTCGATGCAGTCGAACCAGAGGCGAACTGCTCGATTCACCCCTCGACACTTCGCAAGTTGGGTGTAGAGCCGGGAGGGCTGGTGCAGTTGACCACCAAGCGCGGCTCGATCCGTATCATGGCGCGTGCTGATCGCGCGGTGGCACCGGATATGGTGTTCTTGCCCTTTGCATTTGTTGAAGCAGCCGCGAATATCCTTACCAATCCAGCGGTCGACCCCTATGGCAAGATCCCTGAGTTCAAATTCTCGGCCGTCAAGGTCGAGGCGGCGAATATCGCCGCGGAATGACACAGACAGCGCCCCGCGCGGTTCGCGGGGCGCTGTTGCATGCCCTTGGATTTGGCATTTGGCCTCGGGCGTTGGCGCGCCTATAGTTCCGCGTGAACATGACCCGCAAACCTGACACTCCTCTGCGCCGTGGCTGGACCACGGGCGCTTGCGCCACCGCTGCGACGCGGGCGGCGCTGAGTTTGCTATGGGGAGAAGGTGCTGTGCGACGGGTGCGCATCACCTTGCCGCGTGGCGAGACGCCAGAGTTTGACATCGCCCATCATGCAAGCGGTGAAGGCTGGGCCGAGGCAGGGGTCATCAAAGATGCGGGCGACGACCCGGATGTAACGCATGGTGCGATGATTATCGCGCGCGTGGCACGGTCTGCGGGGGGCGTGGTATTTCGCGCGGGCGAGGGCGTAGGGCGTGTCACCATGCCAGGCCTGCCCATCCCGCCGGGTGAGCCCGCCATAAATCCGGTGCCACGCCAGATGATGGAGGCCACGGTAAGCGACATGGCTGAGCGTCTATGCGAGAGCCCCGATATCGAGATCACAGTATCCGTTCCCGGTGGCGCGTCCCTTGCGCAAAAGACGTGGAATTCGAGGTTGGGAATCAAGGGCGGATTGTCGATCCTCGGCACCACAGGGATTGTGCGACCGTTTTCCTGTGCGGCATGGATCGCTTCCATACATCGCGGAATCGACGTTGCGCGCGGGTCCGGTTTGACCCATGTGGCGGGTTGCACCGGGGCTACCAGCGAACGCGTGGTCCAAGGACTCTATGATTTGCCTGACCACGCCATGTTGGACATGGGGGATTTTGCCGGTGGTTTGCTGAAATACCTTGCAAAACATCCGTTGCCGCGCCTGACCATCGGTGGAGGTATCGGTAAGATGGTCAAACTGGCGCAAGGGGCCCGTGATCTCCATTCGGGACGCAGTCAGGTAGATTTTCAAGGCCTTGCCGACGCGTTGGATTTACCGAATCTAAAGTACATGAATACAGCACTGCAAGCATCTGAATTTGCGGGAGAAAACATGGCAAAATGGGTTGCGCATGAAAGCCGTGATAAGGTGCTTGCGATGCTACCAGAGGGTGTCGAGGTCGATACTGTGGTGATTGACCGCGCCGGTACTATCCTGGCGAGGGCGGGCAGCCAATGACGCTCTTGCTTCTGGCGGGTACGGCGGAGGCAAGATATTTGGCTCAGGTCTTGGCGTCTGAGAGACGCGCCGCTATTGCCTCGCTTGCCGGTGCCACACGGCGGCCGCGCCCGTTAGAATTGCCGACCCGGATTGGTGGCTTTGGCGGAGAGTCCGGTTTTGTCCGATATCTTGTGGAAGCAGGGATCACAGCGGTCCTTGATGCCACCCATCCATTTGCGTCGCGCATTTCAGAGCGGACAGCGCGGATCTGCGCGACCAAAAACGTGCCATATTGCCAGCTCTTGCGACCGGAATGGGCGCCCATCGCGGGGGATCATTGGACGTTACTAGCGGCAGAGGAGGACGCGGCGGCGCATATTCCCAAGGGGATGACCGTGTTTCTGGCCACGGGGCGGCAAGGCGTCACTCGCTTTGCGAATCTGACCGGACGACACCTGATCTGCCGGGTGGTGGATCTGCCAGATGAGGCTTTTCCATTTGAGAATGGAGAGTATCTCGTGGGTCGCCCACCCTTCAGCCCCGAGGCTGAACGCGGTCTATTTGAGCGCCTTGGCGTGGACTGGCTTGTTGTCAAAAACGCCGGTGGTCGAGATTCTGAAAGCAAGCTCGCGGCGGCGCGCACGCTCGGCCTGCCGGTTGCCATGATCGCTCGCCCGCCTCAACCCAGTGCGATGCGGGTCGAAACCGTCCCGGCAGCACTGGATTGGGTGCGGGGCTTATGACGGGGCGGACCATCGAGACAGATCTGGACGTGGCCGCTGGGGCGGCACATCTCGCCGCGATCTGTCCACGCATGCGTCACGCGCAAGGGTTGACCGGGCCGTTACCTCTGCGGCGGAACCCGGACGGGTTTGCACAACTTCTCAGTGCGATCGTCAGCCAACAGGTCAGCGTCGCCTCGGCCAATGCGATCTGGTCACGGCTTGAGGGGGCCGGGTTTACTGAACCCGAGCGAATTGTCGCGGTCAGTGACGACGACCTGCGCGCGGTGGGCCTTAGCCGACAAAAGGCGCGCTATGCCCGCGCGCTCGCAGAGGCAAGAATTGACTATCCTGCTCTGCGCACGGAACCGACCCAAGACGTGATCGCTACGCTCACACAAGTGCCTGGAATTGGCGTCTGGACGGCAGAAATATACGCGATGTTCAGCCTTGGCCGTGCCGACGTCTTTGCACCGGGCGATCTGGCCTTGCAAGAGGCTGCGCGGCTGCTCTACGACCTTCCCGAGCGACCAAAGGAACGTGCACTGCGTCAAATGGCAGAGGCATGGTCGCCATGGCGGTCCGTTGCGGCGCGGTTGCTGTGGGCCTATTACCGGATCGCCAAGGATAGGGAAGGGATCAGATGACACGGGTATTGACAGCAGATCGCAAGGAGCCGCTTTCGGGAGAGACACGCTCGGCTGTGGTTTTCTTGCATGGATACGGTGCGAACGGAGCCGACTTGTTGGGGTTGGCGGACCCACTGGCCGACCATTTGCCCGACACGCTCTTTGTAGCCCCTGACGCGCCTGAGAGCATTCCAGGCATGCCCTTTGGGCTGCAATGGTTTCCGATTCCCTGGATCGATGGGTCCAGCGAGGAAGAATCCCACCGAGGGCTGGTGTCAGCAGTCGCGGATCTTAACGCATTCCTTGATGCTCTGATGGTGGACGAAGATCTCTTGCCCGAGCAAGTGGTTCTTTTTGGCTTCTCCCAAGGGACAATGATGGCGCTGCATGTGGCCCCTCGACGCGAAGACGCCTTGGCCGGTGTTGTCGCCTTTTCCGGACGGCTTTTGTCGCCCGAATCTCTTGCGGACGACGTGCAGAGCCGCCCGCCGGTTCTATTGGTGCATGGCGATGCCGATGAGGTGGTGCCGGTGCAGTCTCTGCCACAGGCGGCAGAGGCATTACAGGGCGCCGGATGGCAGGATGTCTACGCGCATATCATGAAGGGAACGGGGCACGGTATCGCACCTGATGGGTTGTCGGTGGCTCTGGCGTTCATGCGCGACAAACTAGGACTATGAAGGCGTCCCGCAAATCGCCCTAGCCTTGCCACATTATCACAGCGTGGATGATCTAATAGCGTGAGGATGACTCAGCAATCTGAAACCCTGACCTTGCCTAGACGGGCGATAAACCTTGGCGCGCTTTATATCGCCGAGATGGCGCTACTTGTTCTGGGGTATCAGGTTTTCAGCGACCTGGAATGCCGAGCTACGGGAATCGAGGACGCTTGCCGAGGGCTGCGGTTGCTGGCGCTTTGGTTGGTCTGTTCCAGTTCACTTATGGGGATTTATCTCTGGGCGCGGCCTGCGGCGCAGGTTGACTTTGCACGAGCCACCGCACATGCGCCAGGTGGGCGTCGATGGGCGGTTTTGCACGGCGCTGGTGTTTTTTGCATGATAGCCCCATTGCTCCTGATTTCGCCTGAAGACCTAAGCGCGCAGTTCAAGGGAATATTTCCGTTGGCTGGTTTGGGCGCAATGATGGCAGCCTTGGGCGGAGTCTTCTGGCTTATGCGAATTGAGGCATGGTCTGAGTGGTTGCATGGGCGTCGCCGGTCGTTGCTTGCAATTGCGATCTTTGCCGCAGCGCTTCCGGGAGCGGTGGTTCTGGTGGGGCCTCTTTGGACTGTGCAGGCTGTGACCGATGTCACGTTCATCACCGTGTTCCTGTTGCTGCGTTTATTTTCGGAAGACGTCGTTGTTGATCCCGCAAGCTATGTAATAGGTACGCCAGAGTTTCAGGTTATGGTGGCCGACAGCTGTTCCGGCATAGAAGGTCTGGTGTTGATCACCGCCTTTCTGGCTCTTTACGGAGTGCTCTTTCGCGATGAGTTACGGCTACGTCGGTTCGGTCTCGTGATCTGGCCGTTGGCGCTGTTGGTCAGTTGGCTGTTCAACGCCGTCCGGATCACGGTTTTGATCCTACTCGGCGTGCATGTGTCGCCCGAACTGGCGGTCAATGGCTTTCACAGCTTTGCCGGTTGGCTCATGTTCACGGCTCTGTCGATCGGGGTCCTCGTCGTGGTTGGACGCAGCGGCTATGCGCTTCAGGCGATATCTGGACCACACTTGCGAACGTGCTCTCCGCTGGCAGAGGACGATACGGCAGGGCGTATTCTGCCTTTTATCGTCTTCGCGATCTCTGGTCTGATTGCACAGGCCTTCTGGACAGAACCGACCCTTGCCTACCCGCTACAAGTGGGAATGATGCTCAGTGCCTTGTGGTGGGTTCGAGGGACGCTCGCGCGCTACGTTGCGTGGCCTTCAATGTTGTCAGTGTTCGCGGGTCTCATTGTCGGGGTGGCTTGGATCGCTACGGCCCCTCCGTCTGCGCCTCCCGTTGAGGCGCTTCTCAATCTGAGCGGAATGGCATTCGCCGCATGGGCCACTCTGCGCATTCTCGGAACAGTCGCTCTGGTTCCCGTGATCGAGGAATTGCTATTTCGGGGTTATGTTCAGGCGCGTCTGGATCGTGGAACGGTAGTGAGCCGAGTTGTCGCGGTTGCCGTCTCCGCTGGCCTCTTCGCCCTTGTCCATGGACGCTGGATCGAGGCGGCTTTGGCAGGTGTTCTTTTTTCTCTCCTTTACATGCAAAAAGGGCGGCTGGCTGATGCCATTGCCGCCCATTCTGTTGCCAATGCTGTTATCGCCGCCGTCGCCCTTTGGAGGGGGGATTGGGCGCTGATCTGACCTAAACTGTTCAGTTCCGCGCGCGACGGCGTTTGATTTCCCAAGCTAGCACAAGCGCGGCAAGCACGACTGCAATTGCGAGTGTGCCGCTCGCCGCGTCCATTTCAGGAACAGAGGAAGCAGAGGACGATCCGTCTGTTGATGTTGTGCCGACCCATCCGTTCCAAAACCAGTCAAACATTTAAAGTCTCCCCAAGAATATGCGTCTAATTCAAGCCTGAGTTATGCCAGATTTTCGACATATTTCAAGCATTGCGCTAAGCGAAACCCTGTAATGGAAACGATCTGGCGCAAATGGTCGCTTTGTTTCCTGTAGCCATAGATGCTTGCCGGAAATTAGGGCAGAATGCTTCCGATGTCTTCGGTTCAGCCTGCAATTTCACGGAATCACTCTGCGGCGCGTAGGGGCGACCCGTCGCCACGCGTGTCTTGAACGGGCTCAATGTCTTTCAGTCGCGGAGTCTCGGTCTCTGCGTGTTTGCCGTAAGGAGAGGGCGTCATAGTTTCGTCCGGCCACACGATATCGGCCTGCTGCATTTGCCGGGCCGACGCTGCGAGCGCCCAGTCCCGTGCCGCACGGCTGGTTCGACCCATTGAGAGTTTGGCCAGCAATTGAGCCCCCCAGAGCAGATAGGTCCCTGCCCAGATCCTGAGTGCCAGCATCGCGGGTGTGAAAATCAACGTCAGAACCGTGGCAATGCCGAGACCAAAAACCACCGCTGTCGCAAGCTGCTTCCACCATAAAGCTGTAGGACTATCAAAGGCATAGCCGCCATTCACAAAGTCAAGGCTGAGCCCAAACATCATTGGCGCAAGGCCTGCCATGGTGGTGATCGTCGTTAGCAGGACTGGGCGGATGCGATCCTGAGCCGTTCGGGTTATGGCTTCGATTTTGGGCATGTAGCGGGCGTAATCTTGGTAGGTGTCGATCAAGACAATGTTGTTGTTCACGACAATCCCTGCGAGGGCCACGATGCCGGTGCCGGTCATGATGATCGAGAAAGGCTGATCCATCACCAGCATGCCAATGAGGACGCCGGTGGTCGACAGAACGACTGCTAAAAGAACCAGTACAGCATTGTAAACACTGTTGAATTGCGCCAGTAGAATGATGAACATCAGGCCAAGCGCGCCCGCAAAGGCCTGTTGCAGGAAGGCGCCGGATTCCTCTTGATCCTCGGCGTCGCCGGTCCATTCATAGCTGATCCCGGGCGGCAGAACGCCCGAGTCCAACCATTCGGTTAGATGCTCTGTTCGCTCATTTGCGGTGATCGGGACCTTACGTTCTGTAACATCTGAGCCGGATATGTTACGAAATAATCCATCCTCAACGGCGGCCTTTATGTCAAAGAAACGCGTCTGGTCGATGCGGTCGATCTGGGCCAATTGCTTGACCGGTTTGCGGGTGATGAAATTCGAGAGCGGCACAAGTCCGTCGTCTGTGCGCACCTTCAGACTGTCGAGGGTCGAGAGCACGCGGTCCTCGTCGGGCAGGCGCACGCGAATTTCGATTTCCTCGTCGCTGCTGTCCACGCGCATCGTGTCGAGTAGGATGCCGCGCGTGACAAGTTGGACCATAGCGCCCACGGTCGCGACATCTGCGCCAAATCGACCGGCCTTCTCGACATCAACGTCGATCTGCCAGTCGATGCCGGGCAGGGGCAAGGTATCCTCGATCTGATGCAGGCCTTGCGTCGCTTCGAATTTCTGCCGCGCCACTTCTGTGAAGGCGATGAGATCGTCCCAGTTGTCGCTCTTGATGCGCAGGTGCAGCGGTTTGGCAGAAGCGGGACCACGGGACTGCGCGAGGATTTCGATCTTGATGCCGGGGATCTGTTGCATCTCGGCAGTCAGTTCGGAGATCACAGCGTCGCCGTCAAACTCGGCGGCAACAACGTCTCGCGACACTGCCACATTGAGCAGCGGGATTGTAAACCATGTCTCGCGGGACTGTGGGCGATCCTCCCATGGGATCGTTTCAAACTGCACCTGGCCGATTGTGTCGCGCGGAGGCTGAGCGCCGCCGATATTGGTGTTGAGCCCACCATCGCCGGCAAAGGCAAAGGCCGTTTGAATACCGGGATGCGCGCGGATGATATCTTCGACCTGATTGACCAATTGGTCTTTTTGTTCAATCGACAGGTTACCGCGACCGCGGACATAGACAACGCCCCGTTCGGGTTCGCTGTCCACAAAGAATTCGGTGCCGTTGCTGTTGTTGATGTAGAACATCAAAACAGAACCCACGAGCACGAAGATCGCCGCAAAAGCCAGAAGTGGCGCGATGGGATTGCCGGTGATCATATGGATCACCCAGCCAAAGGCCGACCGTTGATAGCCACTTTGAACCCGCGGTTTGCGCGGCGGAAAGAGTTGCCTACGTTTTGCTCGCAGGAGATTGCCTGCCCGGCGTGGAAATGCCAGCAATGAGAGGAGTGTGGCGATGACCCCGGCAAGCCCACAAGCGGCCAGAAGTGACACCCCCAAGAGCAAGCCAAACACCGTGATCAGCACTGGCACGACCGACCCGATGATCTGTCCGCCGTCCATGCCTGCGAATTGTGCGCTGACCTCTTTCAAGAGTGCAGGTAAAGTCTGACCGGCCAAAAGCACCACTGCGACTGCACCCGGCAAGAGCAGCACGTGCCAGAGCCAGTAGCCGGCGGCAATCTGTTCGGTGCGATCATTGAGCCACCGCTCCAATCGACCCGTGACGCCGCCCATGACAGGTAAATAGACCAGTGCCACCAAGAGCGAGGCTGACAGCACGAAGATCAGCGTGACCGGCAGCATGCCCATGAACTGACCCGGAATCCCTGGCCAAAAGAGCATCGGAAGGAAGGCGCAAAGCGTCGTCGCGGTTGAACTGACCACAGGCCAAAACATGCGCTTGGCCGCCCCCACATAGGCGTGCATCGGGCCTTCGCCTTCGGAGATGCGTTTGTCGGCGTATTCCACCACCACGATTGCGCCGTCCACCAGCATGCCCACGGCGAGAATCAATCCGAACATGACGATATTGGAAATCGCGACGCCCATCACGGCCAGGAGAGCGAAACACAAGAGGAATGAGGTGGGAATCGAGAAGCCAACGAGCAACGCTGGCCGAATGCCCAAGGCAGCCAGCGTGACAATCATCACGAGTGCGATTGCTGTCAGAACAGAGCCTTCGAGTTGGCTGACCATCGAGGCCACGGTGCGCGACTGATCATTCGATGTGCCGACATTGACTGCAACCTGCAACTCTTTCGGCCATGTCTTTTCGGCCTCGGCCACCACTTTGCGCACCAGATCTGCGGTCTCGATGATGTTGAAGCCTTTGCGTTTTACAACTTGCAGTGCGACCGTGGTCTCTCCGTTAAAGCGCGCCGTGCCGAGACGATCCTCGAAGGTCAGGTTGATCGTGGCCAAGTCGCCAAGCCGCACAACACTGTCGCCATTGGTTTTGACCGGCAGGTTGTAGAAATCGCTGGTATCCTCAAAGGACGACGGGATCTTGACAGCGAAGGCCCCTTGGACGGTATCCACCTCGCCTGCCGCAATAAGCTGGTTGTTGTTGCGCACGACATTGATGAGATCAAGGGCCGTGACGTTATAGGCTTCAAGGCGCAGCGGGTCGATGATGACCTCTAGCATCTCTTCACGATTGCCCGCGATTCCCGCCTCCAGAACCGGCTCCAACCCCTCGAGCGTGTCTTGCAGATCATTGGCGAGTCGCGACATGGTGCGTTCTGGCACCGGGCCGGACAGATTGACGATGATGATCGGGAATTCGCTGAAATTCACCTCGTTCAGGGTGTATTTCTCGGCCCCTTCGGGAAAATCCGCCTCGGCAGTGTCCATCGCGTCGCGCACATCGGCGAGGGTCTTGGTCTTGTCCCAGCCGAATTCGAATTCGAGCGCCACGCCGCCGTAATTTTCGGCGGCGGTGCCGGTCATTTTTTTGAGCCCGTCAAGGTCGCTCAACTCGGTTTCCATCACCTTGACGAGCAGTTTCTCGCTGTCCTCGGCGGAAATGCCGGGAAAGGGAACCGAAATGAAGAGAGCGGGCACCTCGATGTCTGGCTCGCCCTCTTTGGGCAGACCGATATAGGCCATGGTCCCCGCAAGGATCGAGAGCGCGATAAAGGCCAGCACCATGCGCGCGCGGGCAGCAGCCCAGTCGACAAGGCCGGTCATTGGCCCAGTTCCTGATAGACAGGTTCGACGAGAACACCGTCGGTCACATATTCCTGTCCGATTATGATGACATCCGCCTCATCCGGCAAGCCGGTCACCCAGACGCCAGAGGGGCTATCCCGCAAGAGGGTGACGGCTGTGAATTGCGCGCGTTTTTCTGTGTCTACGATCCGGAGACCCAAGGTCCCCTCGTCATTCAGGGTCAAGGCCGATTGCGGGAGCAAATGGGCAATCCGACCTTCGGCGCCGATCATGATCTCGGCGGTCTCGCCATCGCGCAGGCTGATGTCCGGGTTTGGCACCTTTACTTCGATACGAAAGGTCCGGGTGGTGTCATCGGCGGACCGGGAGACAAAGGTCACGCGACCTTCGACCTCGCGACCGGAGGCCATGCGGGCACTCGCGGGCGCGTCCAGTTCCACACGGGCCACCTGCATCTCGGAAACGAAGCCCACCAAGGTGATCGGGTCGAGTTGCAGCACGGTGGCGCAAAGCGCGCCGGGTTGCAGCAGGCTGCCGATTTCGGCGGTGTCGGTGTCAAGCACGCCAGCGAAGGGTGCGGAGATGGTCAGGCGCTCGATCTCCTGTTCAGCGGCGGCGACAGCGGCGCGGGCGGATTCGATCCCGGCGCGCGCCGCCTCAAGGCCAGAGGTTGCCGATTGCACTGCCGCCTGTGCAGAGCTGACAGCTGCACGGGTTGCGGCGACGCGGGTCTGCGAGGCATAACCGTCCTGCACGAGGTTTTCGGCGGCGTTGGCATTGATCTGCGCCTCTTCCAGTTGCGCGCGGGCCTCGTTGGCGCGCGCTTCGGATTCAGGAACACGGCTTTGCGCCTCGAGGAGGTGGGCGCGTGCCTCGGCCAAAGTTGCCTCGCGGGCGGCGGGATCAAGGCGACAGAGGAGGTCACCTTGTTCGACCATCGTGCCTTTGCGCCGCGGATCGTTGATCACGAGGCCAGAGGTTTCGGCGCGCAACTCGACAGTTCGGTCCGCTTCGGTCCGGCCGCGCACGACGACGGCGCTGTCCACGTCGCGGCCCACAGATCGGACGGCGACAACGCGCATGATGTCAGCCTCGCTCAATGTGCCGTCCTCGGTGGTTGATGGCGTGACGCTCTCGGCGGCGGAGGTTGGCGGAGTGTCTGTGAAGCGCTCATGCTCGAACACAAGGGTATAGATCAGGGCGGTCACCACCAAGGCTATGAAAACAGGAAGCAAACGCATGTATATACCTTTGGACCGCGGTGGCGTAACGGGGTGTCTGGTACAGGGGCAACAGACATGAACGAGATACGCTAAACTGACCGGTTCAGATTATTCTTTTCCGTTGCGTGCTGCAAGCATGTCTCTGCGTCTGGGGTGCAGCGCCCCTTGGCAGGGCGCAGGCTTCGGGTTAAGAGGGGCAAAACTCCAAAGGGGGCGCGGCGTGAGCAATACCGACAGTTTCATCGACGAGGTCACAGAAGAGGTCCGCCGCGATCGGCTTTTCGCGCTGATGCGTCGATATGGCTGGATTGCGGTTCTGGCGATCCTCATGCTGGTGGGCGGGGCTGCGTGGAACGAATGGCGCAAGGCGCAGGACCGGGCTGCTGCGCAGGCGCTTGGCGATGCGATGCTTGCCGCTTTGGCGACGGAAGACCGCGCTGCGCGCGCCGATGCCCTGAACGCCATCGAGGTGCAGAACCCGCAGACCGAGGCGGTGATAGCGCTTTTGGCTGCGGCAGAGGCGGCGGCGGAGACCCCCGAGACAGCGGCGGAACGCCTGCTGGCGCTTGCCGATCGCCCGGACGTGGATGCGGTATATCGCAACCTCGCCACACTCAAGGCTGTGATGCTGCCGGGGTCTGGGCTTGATGCCGAGGCACGACGCACGCGGTTGAACGGTTTGGCCCTCAGCGGCGGTGTTTTGCGGCTTTTGGCCGAGGAACAGCTTGCCTTGATTGATCTTGAAACCGGCAATCGCACCGAGGCTGTCGCGCGGCTGACCGCGATCGCCACCGATGCCGAGGCCACGACAGGCTTGCGTAGACGGGTTACACAAGTGATTGTGGCCCTTGGTGAAGACTTGCCCGACTTGCCGGAACCGGTGCAGGGTGCGACGACCGTGGGTGAATAACAGATGCGGCTTCGGGCCAAGGGCTGACGGGGCGGCAGCAGACTAAGCATGAGGGCAAGAGCAGTGAAACCGAACGGATTGATCCTTGGACTGGTTGCAGTCCTTGCCCTTACGGCCTGTAGTAAGAAAACACAGATTCTAAGTGGCGAGCGGGAAGGTATTCGCGAGGTGCTCCAGAGCGAGGCGGCACGCGCGCAGACCGACGTGACCCCGGAAAATCAGGTTCGTCCAGTTGCCTTGCCAGCAGCGACGGTGAATGCAGACTGGCGGCAACGGATCGGCTCGCCTGCAACACGCACGGCGCATCCGGCGCTTGGGCGCGCGCCACAATTGGCGTGGACCGTCAATATCGGTGCAGGCGACGGGCGGCGTGTTCGGATCACGGCAGATCCGGTCGTGGCACAAGGGCGGGTGTTCACCCTTGACGCAGAGGCACAGGTGGCGGCGGTCTCGACCGCTGGACAACTGCTCTGGACAACCGATCTCACTCCGGCGAATGACAACTCGAGCAACGCAAGCGGCGGCGGTTTGGCCTATGGCGACGGCAAGCTCTTTGTTTCATCAGGTTTTGGCCGTTTGACCGCGCTTGATCCCGCAACGGGGGCTGTGGTCTGGCAACAAGAGCTTGGCTCGACCGGAACCGGAAATCCTGCCGTGTTGGACGGGCTGGTCTATGTGGTTGCGGGCGACGACGTCGCTTGGGCGCTGGAAACAGATACCGGGCGGATTGCATGGCAGTTGAGCGGCACGCCGGATATTCACAACGTTCTGGGCGGGCCAGCCCCGGCGATTACCGACAAATACGTGGTCTTTGCCTTTGGTGCGGGGGAATTGCAGGGAGCGTTCCGCCAAGGTGGTCTGCGTCTATGGGATGCCCAAATTGCCGGCGAGCGGTTGGGCGTGGCGAGTGCGCGTGTGGATGACATCACCGGCGATCCGGTGGTTGTGGGCGACCGGATTTACACTGGCAGTCACTCTGGCCGCATGGTGGCCCTGAGCCTTGGCAGCGGCAATCGGCTGTGGACGGCTGAAGAAGGTCCGCTCAATCCGGTGTGGCCTGCGGGTGACTCGGTCTTTATGGTTACGGACCGCAATGAATTGGTGCGTCTCTCGACCGAGGATGGCACACGCATTTGGGGCCACGAACTGCCGCTCTTTGCGGATCGCAAACCCAAGCGCCAAGCCGAGATCGTCGGCCATTTCGGACCCATTCTGGCCGGTGGTCAGTTGATTCTGGCTTCTGGTGATGGGCAGTTGCGATTTTTCGATCCGGCCTCTGGTCAGTTGACGGGCGCGCGCAATCTTCCGGGTGGGGCCACGTCCAATCCAGTGGTGGCTGGCAACACGCTTTACGTCGTATCGAAAAAGGGTCAATTGCTGGCTTTCCGTTGAGCGCGCGATCCTGTATCAGGGCCACTTGATCCGCACCGGAGCCGCAACATGACCTTTTCTCTCGCCATCGTGGGCCGTCCCAATGTTGGCAAATCGACGCTGTTCAACCGTCTGGTGGGCAAGCGCCTTGCTCTGGTTGATAACCAGCCCGGCGTCACGCGTGATCTGCGCGAAGGTGCGGCACGGCTGGGTGATCTGCGGTTCACCGTCATTGATACCGCCGGTCTGGAAGAGGCCACGGACGAGAGCCTTCAGGGTCGCATGCGCAAGCTGACGGAGCGCGCGGTCGACATGGCAGATGTCTGCCTCTTTTTGATTGATGCGCGCGCGGGCGTGACCCCTACCGATGAGATTCTGGCTGAAATCCTGCGCAAACGCTCAGCCCATGTAATCCTTGCGGCCAATAAGGCCGAGGGGTCGGCAGCGGATGCGGGCGTGATAGAGGCCTGGGGTCTGGGGCTGGGCGAGCCTATTCGCCTGTCGGCTGAGCATGGCGAGGGTCTGAACGACCTCTATTCCCAATTGATGCCGCTGTCGGACGCCTTTGAAAAACGTGCCGAGGCAGAAGCGCCCGAAATTGACGTAGCCCTTGAGGAAGACGAGGACGACGAGGATCTGACTTACCGCAAGCCCACCAAGGCGCGCCCGATGCAGGTCGCGGTCGTGGGGAGACCCAATGCAGGAAAATCGACGCTGATCAACAAGATCCTTGGCGAAGAGCGGCTCTTGACTGGCCCTGAGGCCGGGATCACGCGCGATGCTATCTCACTCCAGATCGACTGGGATGGGTTGCCGGTGCGGATTTTCGACACGGCGGGCATGCGAAAAAAGGCGCGGATTCAAGACAAGCTGGAAAAGCTGTCCGTGTCGGATGGGCTAAGGGCGGTAAAATTCGCCGAAGTGGTTGTGGTTCTGTTGGATGCTGCGATTCCGTTTGAACAACAGGATTTGCGGATTGCTGATCTGGCCGAGCGCGAGGGGCGCGCGGTCGTGGTCGCCATCAACAAATGGGATATGGAACCCGACAAGAGCGACAAGATCCGCGAATTGCGCGAGGCCTTTGAGCGACTCTTGCCGCAGTTGCGCGGTGCGCCGCTGGTGACAGTGTCCGCCAAGACCGGCAAGGGGCTCGACCGGCTGCGCGATGCCGTCTCCAAGGCGCATGAAGTCTGGAACCGGCGTGTGACCACGGCGCAACTCAACCGCTGGCTGGTGGGAATGCTAGAGCAGCATCCGCCCCCCGCACCGGGTGGCAAGCGCGTGAAGCTCCGCTACATGACCCAGGCCAAGACGCGACCACCGGGATTTGTCGTCATGTGCAGCCATCCGGAAAAATTGCCCGAGAGCTATTCGCGCTATCTGGTCAACGGGTTGCGCACGGATTTCGACATGCCCGGCACGCCGATCCGCCTCTATTTCCGCAGTCAGGCGGACAAGAACCCCTACAAGGCCAAAAAGAAGGCGGGCCCGTCGAGCCTACGCAAGCATTTGTCGGGCCGTCCGAGCGACTAGCCGATGCTCCTATCAAGGGGGCATCGAGATGAAAATCGAATTTGCCCTCTTGCATTCGTCGCCGACAAGTTCAAATCCTTTGCACGTAAGACTGTTACCTCTCTGTGGCAAGGAGGCTGACGTGACCGAGACCCCCGATCAGGCTGCACTACGCGCGTTTCTAAAACCCTATACGGCCAAGAGCGACTTGCGCGGCGCAGTGTCGTTGACAGGGACATTCGCGACCTATGCAAGCGCTTTGATCTTTGGAGCGTGGCTCGCGATGCACCAGCAGTGGGTCGGGGCAGGGGTGCTGATCGTAGTGATGGCCTTTGCTTCGGTTCGGCTCTATGTGCTGCAACATGATTGTGGGCATCAGTCGCTGTTTGCCAATCGCCGGATGAATGACGCGGCGGGTCATCTGCTGTCGATCTTTTCCCTGACCCCTTACCGGGTCATGCAATACAATCACAATCAGCATCACGCCTATCTCGGCAATCTGGATCATCGCGAGACGACCGAGGTCTATACGATGACGCTGGCCGAATGGCAGGCCGCACCTTGGTCGCGGCGGCTGTGGTATCGCATGTATCGCAATCCGCTGGTGATGCTGTCGTTGGGCGGGATTTATGCCTATTTCATCGCCTATCGCTGGCCGCGCAACACCCGGCTGGTGGGCGTATGGGGGGTCATCGCGCATAACGTGATGTTGATGGGCCTTATTGGGCTTGTCTGGACCATGTTTGGCGTGACGGGTGTCTTGGTTTGGTGTCTGAGTGCGGTGATTGCTGGGGTGATCGGGGTCTTTTTGGTCTTTCTCCAGCATAATTTCGAAGAGACCTATTGGGACCGCAAACCGTCGCTGGATTTCCGCAAGGCGACGCTTGTGGGGTCAAGCTCGCTTGATCTGGGATGGTTGTGGGATCTGGGGACGGGCAATATCGCCTATCACGACCTGCACCACTACAACCCCGGCATCCCGTCCTACAACCTGCGGCGGTGTCAGAATGATCTACCCGACAGCTTGCGGTCCCATGACGTGATCCGCTGGCCCGAGGCGATCCGCAGTTTCCGGTTGAAGCTCTGGGATGAGGCGGCGGGGCGGTTGGTGCCGTTTCCGAAGGCGGACGCCGTGGGGATTGTGGCGGCGGAGTAGGGGGGAGTTGGCAGGTCATATGACTTTCAAGTCATACCGTTGAGGCAACACCGAAATCGGACATTCGAGCTGTGTGCGGCGAAGGTCTGGAAAGAGCCCAGACGACTGACATTCTGCTGCGCAGCGAATGACTGCTATTTGAGATCACTCAAAAACCTTCAGCAACTGCCGGATTTGGAAAGGTTTCCTGGTGACACAAGGCGATGTCGTTGCCGTATCTTCCGAAAACGAACGTTGGCGGGATTTCCTAAACTGCTGCTGCTCGTCGCTTGACTTCCCGGCTAACGCTGAGGACCAAGACCGCGATGCAGCCCAGCAACAGGACCAAGCCACCTGCGAGGGGGGGCAAACTGGTCGCGTCGATCAGTATCGCAGCGAGCGCAACCGTCGCCAGAATGGCCGCAGTAAGCCGGGCGTCAGCCACGAACATGCTGAACAGCTCTGCGAATACGTCCTTCAGGATGTTCATGGGGTCACCTCCTTGATGGGCTGTCGGACCATGCGAGCAGCCATGAGCCCTGCAACAAGAAACAGCGCCGCAAAGACAAACAGGGCAAGGTCATGCCCTGGCCAATCCACGCCCAGACCTTCGCCGGTCCAGAAAACGCCGAAGGCCGATAGCATGACGCCAACGCCGAACTTGAGGGTGTTTTCCGGCACTCGTGCCAGCGGCCGATGAGCAATGGCCCCGACCAAAAGCACCAGTATGCAGGCCGCAAGCGCGCCCAGACTGGCAGCCAGAGCATCCCGCGCCCTGCACCGACCGCTATGACGATGAAGATGACCTCCAAACCTTCCAGCAGCACAGCCTTGAACGCGGCGATTCCCGCGATCCAGTCCTGCGATGTCTGCCGGCGTTCGACCTCGGCGGTGAGGTCGGCCGTTTCACGCGCAAAAATTGCATCCTCGTCGTGCAGGGGAATGACGCCGCCCGCCCGAAGCGCGGCTTTGCGCAGCCAGCCGATACCGAACAGCAGCAAAAGCACCCCGATCACAAGTTGCAACAGGTGTAGCGGCACCTGATCTAGCAGCGGCCCCAAGATCACAACAATCGCAGCCAAAACGAACAGCGCAGCACCCGTGCCAAGCACGGCCGGTTTCCAGCCGCGCAGGGTGGCGACCACCAGCACGATGGTGAACGCCTCGACGACCTCGACAATAGAGGCCAGAAAGGCCGCCCCGACGGCGGGACCTGCGGTGGACCATTCAAGCATTGTTGTTCTCCTTTTTGGCGCTTGCGCGGTTCAGTCCCATCGCCTCGCCTCTCTGACTGCTTCGACGCGGTTCACGGCAATGTCGTCGAGCAGATGCGCGTCGAGTTGGGACAGGTGGGCGCGCTGGCGCTGCCGGTCGAGCCAGAAGGCGAAAGCCGTTGGTCCGGGTGATCGGGACAGGTATGGTGCGAACCGGCTCCAAGGGTGTGGCCCTTGAATTGTCAGGAAGTTCATTGCCTTGGCCTCACTTGTTTTCATCGTGGGCGTCGAAGACCTTCCGCGCATAGTCGTCCAACACGGTGACGCAGCCTTTCAGCCGATCCTGTGCCTCGGAGGCACGGTCGGCCCCGTAAAAATCGAGTTTCTGGATTTTTGTCAGCCAACCCTGGAGCTTCTTCAGATCGACGTCGTTCTCTTCTAGTTCGGCGTAGGTGAAGTGGTTGGCGGCCACTTCCTTGGCGACCTCAGCCTCGAAGTCGTCGCACTTATCGATGAACTCTTCATAGGCGTCGTCCCGCTCCGCCTTGAAGCGCGCCAGAACCTTGGCTTCCTGACCGGGATCGAGAGCGACGGTTTCGAGGATGACCGACTCGCCCTGCGCTTCTTCAATATCATTCTCCAGCATCTTGAGCCGGCGCACGTGGTCGTCTGTTTTGGGCAGAAGACAGACCCCGTTCTGAAGATAGATGGCTCCCATGCCCTTCAGCTTGCGCCAAAGGGCCACGCGTTTCGCAGCGGGTTCAGCGGGCACCTTGTAGGTGAGTAGTAACCAAGAAATGCTTTCCATGGCACATTTTTGATGTAACGATGGTAACATGTCAAGAGGAGCGGACATTGGTTTTCCTCGACGTTTACGCACAATCGGCCATTCGACGCGACGCTGCGAAAGCTCACTTTGTCCGCATCGAGCCTTCGCGTGCTCCGCATCAAAAGACCGGTTCTGGGTCGGAGGTGCTTGACGTTTGGGTCAAGATTTCCTGACGGTTCAACGCGGTTTGATGCAGAAAATCAGCCTTATCGTGTCAAAAATACGCGATGTTCGACACCCCCCGAAGGTATTTAAGGCCAGATGAAAGCGCCGGTTAGGCGAGGCTTCCATCCGCGTTGAGGATCGTCTTGCCGCGCAGATAGGGGTGGAGGGCGTCGGGGATACGGACGGAGCCGTCGGCCTGTTGGCCGTTCTCCAGCACCGCGATCAGGCAGCGGCCGACGGCGAGACCCGAGCCGTTGAGCGTGTGCAGGAATTCGGGTTTGCCGCCGCCCTGCGGTTTGAAGCGGGCGTTCATGCGGCGCGCTTGAAAGTCGCCGCAGACGGAGACCGAGGAAATCTCGCGGTAGGTGTTTTGCCCCGGCAGCCAGACCTCGATGTCATGGGTGCGGCGCGCGCCAAAGCCCATGTCGCCGGTGCAAAGCACGATGGTGCGATAGGGCAGGCCAAGCCGCTCGAGGATGCCTTCGGCACAGCCGGTCATGCGGTCTAACTCGGCGCGGCTCACGTCGGGGTGGGTGATCGAGACCATTTCGACCTTTTCGAACTGGTGTTGGCGCAGCATGCCTGCGGTGTCCCGCCCCGCGCTGCCCGCCTCGGAGCGGAAGCATTGGGTATGGGCCACGTAGCGGCGCGGTAGGGTGCCGGCCTCAACCGTCTCGCCATGCACGATATTGGTGAGCGTCACCTCGGCGGTGGGCACCAGCCACCAGCCATTGGTGGTCTCATAGCTGTCCTCGCCGAATTTCGGCAATTGCCCGGTGCCCAGCATCATTTCGGGGCGCACGAGCACGGGCGTCCATGTCTCTTGCAACCCGTTTTCCTCGACATGGGTGTCGAGCATGAATTGCGCGAGCGCGCGGTGCAGACGGGCGATGCTGCCGGAGAGGACCACAAAGCGCGCGCCGGAGAGTTTGGCCGCCGTCTCAAAATCCATTCCCGGCTGCACGCCGGTGATCTCGTAATGCTCTTTGGGTTGGAAATCGAAAATGGCGGGCGTGCCCCAACGGCGCAGCTCGACATTGCCACTCTCGTCTGTGCCGTCTGGCACATCGTCAAAGGGCAGGTTGGGCAGGGCCATCAAGTGATCCGTCAGTTGCATGTCGAGCGTCTTGGCCTCGGCCTGCATTGCGGCCATTTCAGCCTTTTTATCTGCCACCAATGCGCGAAGCCGCTCAAATTCCGCTTCATCGCCGCGCCCTTTGGCGGCACCTGCTTCTTTGCTGGCGCGGTTCTGCTCGGCTTGCGCGGTTTCAGCCGCGTGGATGCGGGTGCGACGGGCCTCATCGAGCGCGAGGATCTCTGGCGTGACCGGGGCCAGACCACGGCGCGCGAGGGCGGCGTCAAAGGCGTCGGGGGTCTCGCGGATGGCGCGGATATCGTGCATGGCCTTGGTCCTTGGAGCTATCGGTGAATCGCTTGGGCGGCGTTATGCACCAGAAACCGGGCCTGCGCCATGCTTTCGCGCCTTGCAAATACCCCCCGCCGCGCCTAGGTTCCCGGGCAATTCGCGGGCAGGTGTCCGCGCCACAGATAGAGGATACCCCATGGAAGCCTTTGGCCAGTTCATCCCGCTCATTCTGATCTTTGCGATCATGTATTTCCTGCTGATCCGTCCGCAACAAAAGAAGCTCAAAGAACACAAGGCGATGGTCGAGGCGCTGCGTCGGGGCGATCAGGTGGTGACGCAAGGCGGTCTGATCGGCAAGGTGTCGAAGGTCAAGGATGACAGTGAAATCGAGGTTGAATTGGCCGACGGCGTGAAGGTTCGCGTCGTGCGCGCCACCATCGCGCAGGTGCTCTCCAAAACCGAGCCCGCCGAGGGCTAAGCCCATCCTACCCGCGCCAAAGCACTGAAAGGGCAGGAAAATGCTGCAAATCGACCTGTGGAAACGCCTCTGCATCTGGGGGCTCGTTGCTCTTGGTCTGATGCTGGCCCTGCCCAACGGATTCTATTCACGCGTCGAGCGGCATAATGATGCCGTCACCTCTGTCGAGGCGGGCGTTGATCCGGACTCGGTGGCCGAGGATCTCGCGCTTTGGCCGGAGTGGATGCCGTCCAACCTTGTCAATCTGGGTCTTGATCTGCGGGGCGGCGCGCATCTTCTTGCTGAGGTCAAGGTTGCTGATGTCTATCAGGCGCGCGTCGAAGGCATGTGGCCAGAGGTGCGCGATCTCTTGCGCGAGGAGCGTGATCGGGTCGGACCGATCCGCTTGCAAACGACCGAGGCGCCGGAATTGCGGATTCGTCTTGTGGAGAGGCCCGAGATGGCAGCTGAGGCTGCCGCTCTGGTGCGTGGTATTGCCCGGCCTGTGACCGATACTCTGACCGGTGTCGGGGGCAGCGACATCGATGTGACAAGTGAAGGTGCTGACATCATCGTACGGCTGAGCGAGGCCGAGCGACGCGCCACCGATGATCGCACCGTACGGCAGGCGCTGGAGATTATCCGACGCCGGATCGACGAGGTGGGCACGCGGGAGCCGACCATTCAACGGCAGGGCGCGGACCGTATCCTCATCCAGGTGCCGGGAATTGGCAGTGCGGCCGAGTTGAAGGCGCTGATCGGCACCACCGCGCAATTGACCTTTCAACCGGTCATAAGCCGCGCGTCGTCTGCGGACGCGCAGGCCGGTGCGGGCAACGAGGTTTTGCCGTCGCTGGATGAGGAAGGCGTGTTCTACATCCTAGAGCGAGCCCCAGTGGTGACAGGTGAGGAACTGGTCGACGCGCAGCCCGATTTCGACCAGAACGGGCGACCAGCGGTGTCGTTCCGGTTCAATCCGACGGGCGCGCGCAAATTCGGCGACTACACGGCTGAGAATATTGGCAATCCATTTGCTATCGTGCTCGATGGCGAGGTGATCAGCGCACCGGTGATCCAAAGCCACATTGCCGGTGGCTCTGGCATCATCACTGGTAATTTCAATGTGGAAGACAGCACCAATCTTGCAGTTCTGCTGCGGGCGGGAGCGTTGCCGGCGGGGCTCGAGTTTCTCGAAGAGCGGACCGTCGGGCCGGAACTCGGGGCGGACAGTATTGAAGCGGGCAAGCTGGCCTGTCTCGTGGCCTTTGCCTTGGTGCTGGTTTATATGGTGCTGAGCTATGGCGTCTTCGGCATCTTTGCCAATATCGCCTTGATCATCAATGTTGGCTTGATCTTTGGTCTTCTCAGCCTGATCGGGTCTACGCTTACCTTGCCGGGTATTGCCGGGATCGTGCTGACCATCGGGATGGCGGTGGATGCCAATGTGTTGGTGTTTGAGCGCATCCGTGAAGAGATGAAATCGGCCAAAGGCGCCGCGCGCGCCATTGATCTGGGCTATGAGAAGGCGATGAGCGCCATCGTTGATGCCAATATCACCACCTTCATGACGGCTCTCATTCTCTATGTGATGGGCTCGGGACCGGTGCGGGGGTTTGCCATCACACTTGGGCTGGGGATCATCACCTCAGTCTTTACCGCGCTTTTTGTCACGCGCCTGATTGCGGTCATCTGGTTCGAGCGGCAGCGTCCCAAGACGGTCCTGACCGGACGATACCTTCGAATTGTGCCAGAGGTGACATCACTGGATTTCTTTGGCCGTTGGAAACTTTGGTTGGGAATTTCCGGGGTTATGATCCTCGTGGCGCTTGGCTCTTTTGCAGTGCAGGGGCTGAATTTTGGCATTGATTTCAAGGGCGGCACCACAATCCGCACGCAAAGCGCGCAGGAGGTGGATATCGGCACCTATCGCGAGGCGATTGGCGGGCTGGGATTGGGCGATATCAGCATTACGGAGGTGTTCGATCCAACCTTTGGCCCAGATGAAAACGTCGCGATGCTTCGAATTCAGGCGCAGGATGAGGCCGAAAGTGTCACACCAGAGGTGATTGCAGCGGTGGAGGCGGCGTTGCAGCAGGCCGTGCCGGATATTCAGTTCACCTCGGTTGAAAGCGTCGGGCCGAAGGTGTCGGGCGAGCTCATTCAAGCGGCCATGCTGGCGGTGGCGCTCGCCATCGGAGCGGTGCTTGTCTATATCTGGATGCGGTTTGAGTGGCAATTCGCCGTCGGGGCCGTGATTGCCTTGGTGCACGATGTTGCCTTGACGATTGGTGTCTTTTCAGAGCTTCAGATTCAGTTCGATCTGGCGATCATTGCGGCCCTCTTGACCATCGTCGGCTACTCGCTCAACGATACGGTGGTGGTGTTTGACCGGGTCCGCGAGAACCTGCGTAAGTACAAGCAAAAGCCACTGCGTGACGTGCTCAACCTCTCGATCAACGAAACCCTGAGCCGGACCATGATGACCTCGGTCACGACATTGCTGGCCTTGGTCGCGCTCTACTTCTTGGGGGGAGATGTGATCCGGGGCTTTGTGTTTGCCATGATCTGGGGCGTGATCGTGGGAACGTATTCTTCGATTTTCGTGGCAAGCACGGTTCTCATGTGGCTTGGAATCAAGCGCGATTGGTCGAAACCGGATGCCAATGCAGGCACTCAGTTCGCCAATATAGATGCCTGAGGCGCTGAGCGCAGTCGGAGCAACACCAGGCCTGATCTGGCTCCTGCTGGCGATCGGCTTGGCCGGCATTGTCCGGGGATTCACCGGGTTTGGGACCGCGTTGATTTTTGTACCGGTGGCGGGAATATTTCTGCCGCCGCAAATTATCGTTGGGGTGATCACACTTACAGGTATTGCCAGCACCTCTGCGCTCTTGCCGCGCGCCTGGAAGCACGCAGACCGGCGAGAGGTGGCGGTTCTGGCATGTGCAGCCCTTGTGACCGTTCCGGTCGGACTCTGGCTCATGGCGCAGCTTGATCCGGTCAGCATCCGTTGGGTGGTTGCTGGTGTGGGCTCCGTTACCCTTGGTGCCCTGATCACCGGTTGGCGGTTCTCGGGGCATGTGAGTCGACCCATGCTCGTGGCAATCGGCGGCGTGGCCGGGGTGATTGGTGGCTTGACCGGCCTGACCGGCCCGGTGGTGATCCTCTTTTACCTCGCAGGTCAGTCGGTGGCGCAGTCGGTGCGGGCCAACACGATCTTGTTTCTGGCGGCACTTGATGTGGTGATTGTCGTGAACCTGCTGCTGCGCGGAGCGGTCAACGGTCAGATCTTTCTGCTGGCGCTGGTGCTGGCCGTGCCGTATTTTATCACCTCGCTCATTGGTCAATCGTTGTTTGACCCACGTCACGAGCGGCTTTACCGTTGGGTGGCCTATGCGGTGATCGGCCTTGCGGTTTTGAGCGGCCTGCCAATCTGGAACAAGGGGGTATGAGCCATGCGTATGACTGAGATCAGTTTTTCTGGCGCGACTCCGATTGATGGCTACGGGGCGGGGTTCTTTCGGGTGGCCGGACAGGTGATGGAGGGTGCGATATTGGTCACTCCCACCGGGGCCCGAAGGTGGGGCGGCTATGATGATGTCGATGCATTGCTCGCGCTGGTGGATGATATCGACGTGGTTTTCATCGGCACCGGTTCAGAAGTTACGCATATTCCCAATGAGTTACGTTCCGCTCTTGATGCGGCTGGACTTGGCGCTGAGACAATGAATTCACCCGCAGCATGCCGGACCTATAATGTGCTCTTGTCCGAAGGGCGCAGGGTGGCGGCGGCGGTGTTGCCAGTGTGACGATCCGCGCAAGGATCGCGCTTTTCGATTATGGTGCATTGGGTTAAGCAAAGCGCATGAAGCTGAAAGTCTCAGACCTGACGATTGCGCGCGGCGGAATTCCGGTGCTGGAAGGGTTGAGCTTTGCGCTGGACTCTGGCCAAGCGCTTGTTTTGCGAGGGCCGAATGGGAGCGGCAAGACCACGCTCTTGCGCACGGTGGCGGGGCTGCAACCGGCCGTGTTGGGGCGCATCGACGTGCCGCCTGAAAGCCTCGTTTATGCGGGGCATGCGGATGGGATCAAACCGACGCTGAGCGTTGCCGAGAACTTGAAGTTCTGGGCGGAGGTCTTTGGAAATAAAGACTATTCTCATGCAATTGATGCTTTCAAGCTGGCTCCTCTTGCCGACCGGCCGGCTGGCGCACTGTCAGCGGGGCAAAAGCGCCGTCTCGGATTGGCGCGGCTCTTGGTGACGGGACGGACAATCTGGGTTCTCGATGAGCCGACAGTTTCCTTGGATGGAGAGGCCGTTGCGCTGTTCGCAACCGCTGTGCGCGGACATCTGGCGGCAGGGGGCTTGGCGCTGATCGCGACGCATATCGACCTTGGGCTAAGCGAAGCGCAGGTGCTCGATGTCGAGGGCTATCGTGCCAAGCCTTTGGCAGAGAACGATTTTGATGGGGCCTTCCTGTGATCGCCCTCTTGCTTCGCGATATCCGTTTGGCGATGCGGGCGGGCGGTGGCTTTGGCCTTGGGGTGTCGTTCTTTCTCATAGTCGTCGTGCTCGTTCCCTTTGGCGTCGGGCCACAGAGCGTGCTTCTGGCGAAGATTGCGCCGGGGATGCTTTGGCTGGGGGCGCTTCTGGCCTGCCTGTTGTCGCTCGATCGCATTCTGGCGCTCGATTGGGAGGATGGCAGTCTCGACCTTCTGGCGACGTCTCCGCTGCCGATGGAGGGGGTCGTCAGCGTGAAAGCCCTCGCGCATTGGGTGACGACTGGCTTGCCTCTGGTAGCGGTGACACCGGTCCTTGGTCTGCTGCTCAGCCTGCCAGAAGCGGGCTATAAGTGGTTGATTATATCTCTTTTTGTGGGAACGCCTGCCCTGAGTGTTATCGGCACCTTCGGGGCCGCGCTGACCGTGGGGCTCAAGCGCGGAGGCCTGTTGCTGAGCCTGCTTGTGCTACCGCTTTATGTGCCTACACTGATTTTCGGGGCCGAGGTCGCGCGGCGAGGGGCAGACGGGTTTGACACCACGACACCGCTCTTGATGCTGGCGGGGATCACCTGCGGCACCATCGCGCTTTTGCCTTTTGCCTCGGCTGCGGTATTGAGAGTGAACCTGCGCTGATGACACGGGGAAAGCGATGAACCTGAACGCACTCTGGGAATATGCCAATCCCAAGAAATTCATCCAGACGACGGACCGGGTTTTGCCTTGGTTTGCCGGGCTGGCAGCGGTGACGTTGGTGGGGGGGCTGATCTGGGGATTCTTCTTCACGCCTGCCGATTACCGCCAAGGGGCGACCGTTAAAATCATTTATTTACATGTGCCTAGCGCCTTGATGGCGATCAATGCCTGGCTGATGATGTTGGTCACCTCGCTGGTCTGGATCGTGCGGCGGCATCATGTCAGCGCCTTGGCGGCACGGGCTGCGGCACCGGTGGGGATGGTGATGACCGTGATTGCGCTCTTGACCGGGGCAATCTGGGGTCAGCCGATGTGGGGAACATGGTGGGCCTGGGATCCACGACTCACCAGCTTTCTTATCCTTTTTCTCTTTTATCTCGGATACATAGCCCTGTGGGAAGCAATCGAGAACGATGATACGGCGGCGGATCTGACCAGCATTCTGTGCCTTGTCGGATCGGTCTTTGCCCTCTTGAGTCGCTATGCGGTGAATTTCTGGAACCAAGGATTGCATCAAGGGGCGTCGCTCAGCCTCGACAAAGAAGAGAATGTGGCGGATGTGTTTTGGTATCCTCTGCTGGTCTGCATGGCAGGATTTGTTTTTCTTTTCATAGCCTTGGTGCTGATGCGAACGCGCACGGAAATCCGCGCGCGGCGGATGCGGGCGCTCTTGGCGCGTGAGAGGATGGGGGTATGATGCCGGAACTTGGAAAATACGCCGAGGCGGTTCTGTCCTCTTATGCGGTGGCGATTGTGCTGATCGCGGGCCTCATCACGGTCAGTGTGATGCGCTCAAATCGCGTGAACAAAGAGCTGCAACAGATTGAAAACAAGGTGAAATCAAATGGCTAAGATCTCACCGTTGATGATGCTGCCGCTGGTCATTTTCGCGGGATTTGCCGGTCTGGCCTTTGTCGGCTTGCAACGGGACAACCCCAATGAGCTGCCTTCGGCGCTGGCGGGCAAGGCGGCACCCGCGGTGTTGGTGACTCCGCTGGGTGATGGAAAAACGTTCGATGACAATGATTTACGAGACGGAACTGTCAAACTTGTGAATTATTGGGCAAGCTGGTGTGCGCCGTGTCGGGTGGAGCATCCCAATCTCGAGAAACTCGCCAAGGATGGTGTTGCGATCTATGGGGTGAATTACAAGGATAAGCCGGATAACGCTTTGAATTTCCTTAAAGAACTTGGAAATCCCTATGCCGCGCTAGGGGCGGATGAAACGGGACGGATGGCGCTCGACTGGGGTGTCTATGGCGTGCCCGAGACCTATGTCATTGACGGCAAAGGCAATATCGTGTTGCGCTTTGCCGGACCAATCACCGAACGGGTGATGCAGAGCACGATCCTGCCAGCGATCGAGGCGGCGCGCTGAGGTGTAAAGGATGCACCTTGTGTACGCGGGTTTTGTACACAGGCGACGGCATCCGTCAGTCAGGAACGTGACAGGTCGCTGATCCGGTGGTCGTTTCGGGCAGAGGACAGGTGTGCCGTGCCGTGCTTTCGCCGAAAGCGCCGTAGACGGCAAGCAGGCTGAGCAGACCGGCCTGAGCGAGAATGAGTGCGGTGCTACGCATGATTTACCTTTCTTCAATGTCTTGCCTTCAAGATTGGGGGGCGACACCGTGTTTGAAAGGGGACTCACGTCACAATGACATCAGATCAGCGCGATCGGCAGGGATTGGCCGGAATTTGGGCAGAGGTGGCGAAACCCTGCGCAGGAAATGAAAAAGGCGGCCCGTATGCGGGGCCGCCCTGTCGATGATGCCGTGGACTGGATCAGGCCACGGATTTGGCGAGGTTGCGCAGCACGTAATGCAGGACACCGCCATGTTCGATATATTCGATCTCGATCGCGGTATCGATCCGGCATTTGAGCGTGATCGTCTTGGTCGAGCCATCGGCATAGGTGATGGTGCAGGGCACCTCTTGCAACGGTTTGATCGTGTCGAGGCCCGAGATGGCCACGGTTTCATCGCCGGTAAGGTCCAGCGTCTTGCGCGTGTCACCGCCGGTGAACTCGAACGGGATCACGCCCATGCCCACGAGGTTGGAGCGGTGGATACGCTCAAAGCTCTCGGCGATCACGGCCTTGACGCCCAGAAGCGCCGTGCCCTTGGCCGCCCAGTCGCGCGAAGAGCCCGCGCCATACTGCTCGCCGCCAAAGATCACCAGAGGCGTGCCTGCCTCTTGATAGGCCATGGACGCATCAAAGATCGACGTCTGCGCGCCGTCCGGCCCCTTGGTGTAGCCGCCCTCGACGCCTCCGGTTTCATTGGCCAGCATCTCGTTGCGGATGCGGATATTGGCGAAGGTGCCGCGCATCATCACCTCGTGGTTGCCGCGCCGCGATCCGTAGGAGTTGAACTCGCGCACGGGCACCTGACGCTCGGTCAGGTACTTGCCAGCGGGGGTGCTGTCCTTGAAAGAGCCAGCGGGCGAGATGTGGTCTGTGGTGACCATATCCCCCAAGAGCGCCAGAACGCGTGCGCCCGAGATGTTGGAGATCGTGCCCGGCTCTTTGGCCATGCCTTTGAAATAGGGGGGATTTTGCACATATGTCGATTGCGCGGGCCAATCATAGGTCTCGCCTTCGGAGGTCTCAACGGCTTGCCACATTTCGTCGCCTTTGAAGACATCGGCATATTTCGACTGGAACGCCTCGCGCGTCACCGTGCGTTCCACCAGATCCGCGATCTCTTTCTGGCTCGGCCAGATGTCCTTGAGATGGACCGGGTTGCCGTCCCGGTCGGTGCCCAGCGGCTCGGTCGACAGGTCGATGTTCATGTCGCCCGCGATGGCATAGGCCACAACAAGGGGCGGCGAGGCGAGGTAGTTGGCGCGCACGTCGGGGGAAATGCGACCCTCGAAATTGCGGTTGCCCGACAGCACGGAGGTGGCCATCAGGTCGCCTTCGGCAATCGCCTCGGAGATTTCCTTTTGCAGCGGGCCGGAGTTGCCGATGCAGGTGGTGCAGCCATAGCCCACGAGGTTGAAGCCGATGGCATCGAGATCCTCTTGCAACCCGGCGGCCTCGAGATAGGCGGAGACCACTTGAGAGCCGGGGGCGAGCGAGGTTTTGACCCAAGGCTTGCGGTTGAGGCCGAGGGCGCGCGCCTTGCGGGCGACGAGACCGGCACCGATCATCACATAGGGGTTCGAGGTGTTGGTGCAGGAGGTGATCGAGGCGATCACCACAGAGCCGTCGCGGATCGTGTAATCCTCACCCGTGACCTTGACCGATTTGCGCGGGTCGGAGGCCACGGCGGTGGCCGGTCCCTCGGCGGCCATGTCTGTGGCGGCGGGGCTGGTATCCTTGCCCCGGTATTCGGAGACAACATCAAGGAAGGCCGCCGCGGATTTGTCGAGGGTGACGTAATCCTGCGGGCGTTTCGGACCGGAGATGGCGGGCACGATGGTGCCCATATCGAGGCTGAGCGTATCGGTATAGACCGGCGCGTAATCGGCACCGCGCCAGAAACCGTTGGTCTTGGCATAGGCCTCGACCAATTGCACGCGGGCCTCATCGCGGCCGGTGTTGCGCAGGTAGCGCAGGGTCTCGTCGTCGATCGGGAAGAAGCCGCAAGTGGCGCCGTATTCGGGGGCCATGTTGGCGATTGTGGCGCGATCCGCCAGCGGCAGGTGATCGAGACCGGCACCGTAGAATTCGACGAATTTGCCGACAACGCCCTTTTTGCGCAGCATTTCGACGACTTTGAGCACAAGGTCTGTGCCGGTCGTGCCCTCGATCATCCGGCCGGTCAGCTCAAAGCCGACAACCTCTGGGATGAGCATCGAAATCGGTTGCCCCAGCATCGCGGCCTCGGCCTCGATCCCGCCCACGCCCCAGCCAAGCACGGCCATGCCGTTGACCATGGTGGTGTGGCTGTCGGTGCCGACGAGCGTATCCGGGTAGGCCACGACCTCGCCATTCTGGTCGGTGTCGGTCCAGACGGTTTGGGCGAGATATTCGAGATTGACCTGATGGCAGATGCCGGTGCCTGGCGGCACGACGCGGAAGTTGTTGAACGCACCCTGGCCCCATTTCAGGAATTGGTAGCGCTCCATGTTCCGCTCGTATTCGCGGTCGACGTTCATCTGGAAGGCGCGGGGATTGCCGAATTCGTCGATCATCACCGAGTGGTCGATGACGAGATCGACGGGATTGAGCGGGTTGATCTGCTGGGCGTCCCCACCCAGGGCCTTGATCCCGTCGCGCATGGCGGCGAGATCGACGACGGCCGGCACTCCGGTGAAATCCTGCATCAGCACGCGGGCCGGGCGATAGGCCAGTTCGCGGTTGGCGCGGCCACCGTTTTCAGCCCAGTCTGAGAAGGCGCGGATGTCGTCGAGTGAGACGGTCTTGGCATCCTCGAACCGCAGCATGTTTTCCAGCACGACCTTGAGGGCGGCGGGCAGGCGCGAGAAATCGCCTAGTCCGGCCTCTTCGGCGGCGGCGATCGAGTAATAGGCGACCGACTGGTCACCGACGGTGAGGGTCTTGCGGGTCTTGGCGCTGTCTTGTCCGACACTGATGGGCATGGGGCCGTCCTTTCATGGTCGAGGCTGGATCACTTGCCCCTGCTTCTGACCGATTTGAAACGCTCGATCAAGAGGGGTGAAGATAGATTTGTATACTATTGCACACAATTGATGGTTATTTCAAGAAATCACGTCCGACTCTCGAAACGTTGATTGGTTATTGCAGGGCACGCGACCTAGATACGAGCGGTGAGCGATATGATACAGTCGCGGTGTGACAGGGCAGATCCAACGGGAAGCAGACGTTATGCGACAGATGGCAGCGAGCGTGGTCGCGGGGCTTTTGTGCCTTTGGGCGGCGCAGGGCGGGGCGCAGGAGCGACCCGATCCTGACAGACCTGTGGTGGTGGAGCTTTTCACGTCGCAGGGATGCGCCTCTTGTCCGCCGGCAGATGCGTTTTTTCTTGAACTGGTGGCGCGGGAGGATGTGGTCGCACTGTCGCTGCATGTGGATTACTGGGATTACATCGGCTGGACGGACAGTTTTGGCAGTCCGGACAATAGCGCGCGGCAGCGCGGGTATGCCAAGACCGCGGAGCGCAAGATGGTCTATACGCCGCAGATGATCATCAATGGTGAGGATCATGTTGTGGGCACGCGGCTCAAGGATGTGTCCGATCTGATCGAAAAGCACCGGGCGCAGGCGACGAATGGCATAGATGTCGAGGTCACGCGCGATGAGAAACGGGTGCAGATCCGCGCCACCGCCGACCCGGCGCGCGCCATGCCGCTGATGGTGCAATTGGTGCGCTACATTCCGAAGGAAACCGTTGCGATCGAGCGGGGTGAAAATGCAGGCCAAACAATCACCTATGCCAATATTGTGACCGAGATGACGCCTCTGACCGTCTGGGACAGCCGCGAACCGCTGGAGTTGGATGTGGAATTGGCGCGCGAGGACAATGCGGTGGTTCTGCTGCAATACCTGGATCATGGGACGATCGAGGCCGTGGCGCATCTCCGGTGAGCGCGCGGCGGATCGCCCCGTCTGATTTGAGTATTTCCGGAACGATGAGACGCACGGGCGGGCATCAGCCGCCAGTGTGGCTCATGTGGCGCGAGACGCGGCCATCCACGGTCTGACGGGAATAGTCGAAATCATGGCCTTTGGGTTTGCGCGTGATGGCGGCGCGAATCGCCTCTTGGAGCAGGACATCGCTGCCGGGATTGTTGCGCAGGGGCGCGCGCAGGTCGGCCATATCCTCTTGACCCAGGCACATGTAAAGCTCGCCGGTGCAGGTGAGGCGCACGCGGTTGCAGCTTTCGCAGAAATTATGCGTGAGCGGCGTGATGAAACCGATTTTCTGCCCCGTTTCCTCGATCCGCACATAGCGGGCGGGGCCGCCCGTGCGCTCGGGCAAATCGGTGAGCGTGAAGCGCTCGCGCAGGCGGGTGCGCAGGTCCGAGAGTTTCCAGTATTGGTCGAGCCGGTCCTCATTGCCGATGTCGCCCATCGGCATGACTTCGATGAAGGTGAGATCCATGTCGCGGGAGGCGCACCACTCGGTCAGGGTGAAGAGCTCGTCCTCGTTGAAGCCTTTGAGCGCGACGGTATTGATCTTGACGCGCAGCCCGGCGTTCTGGGCCGCGTCAATCCCTTTGAGCACCTGCGGCAGGCGACCCCAACGGGTGATATCGGCGAATTTCTGATCATCGAGCGTGTCGAGCGAGATATTCACCCGGCGCACGCCAGCGGCAAAGAGATCGCCTGCGAAGCGTTCCATCTGGCTGCCGTTGGTGGTGAGGGTCAGTTCCTTGAGCGCGCCCGTTTCCAAATGGCGTGTCATGGCGTCAAAGAAGGTCATGATGCCCTTGCGCACCAGCGGTTCTCCGCCGGTGATGCGCAGTTTCTCGACGCCCATGCGGATGAAGGTCGAGCACATGCGGTCCAATTCCTCCAGCGTGAGCAATTCACGCTTGGGCAGGAAGGTCATGTTCTCGGACATGCAATAGACGCAGCGGAAATCGCAGCGGTCTGTCACGGAGACGCGCAGGTAGGAGATGGCGCGCTGGAACGGGTCTATCAGAGGTGCTGTCATGGCGTAAATCTAGGCGGGGGGGCGAGGCGGGGCAAGGGACAACTTGGCCGTTGAAGGGGCAAGTTCAGGCGGGTAGGGTGGACATATGAGATATTTGGCCATGATCTTGGGAGTTTTGGGCGTGGCAGGCGGCGTGGCAGGCTGTGCGCAGGTGGACCGGGTGTTCGCGCCGCGCGCGGTGCCTGTGCCCGAAGCGGTGGCGCCGATGACCCCTGAAACGCTGGACGCAACGACGCCCGCCGAGCGCAAGGCGGCGCGCGTCGAGGCCGCGACTGCGCCGGCGGGGGCGCTGGGAACAACCGTGGCCTCGCTTGGGTCGCCCGCTGAGCCGGGGCTCTGGCTCAAGACGCCTTTGGTCGATGCACCGGGGCGGGGTCGGGTGGATTATGCCGCGACCGGGCAGTCGGTGGCGGTGGACCTCATTCCGCTAGAGGCGGAGCGGGGGGCGGGCAGCCAATTGTCGCTGGCGGGGTTCCGGGCTGTGGGGGCGGCGCTGACGGCGCTACCAGAACTGCGGGTTTACCGGCTGGCAGACTAAGCCTGCGCGTCTTTTCCTTTGTATTTCGGGCAGGGTCGCTCTATCCGCTGGCGAGAGGCGGATAGGGGGCAGGGCATGCGCACGGTTGTTTTCGATCTGGATGGGACGCTGGCCGATACCAGCGGCGATTTGCTGGCGGCGGCCAATGCCTGTTTTCGGGATATGGGCGCGGGCGATCTCTTGACGCTGGAGACCGATACTGGCGTCGCGCTGCGCGGGGGGCGTGCAATGCTGCGGCTGGGGATGGAGCGGTTGGGGCGGGCCGGGGACGAGGCCACGATCGACCGCTATTACCCGGTGCTGCTGGAGGCCTATGCCGAGGCGATTGATGTGCATACCGTGCTCTATCCCGGCGCGATGGCGGCGGTGGCGCAGTTGAGCGGAGATGGCTACCGCGTGGCGGTCTGCACCAACAAGCCCGAGGGTCTGGCGCGTATCCTCTTGGAGCGGTTGGGGGTGTTGGGGGCGTTTCAGGCGCTGACCGGCGCCGATACGCTGGCGGTGCGCAAGCCGGACCCGGAGCATCTGCGCGAAACCGTGCGGCGGGCGGGGGGTGACCCAAACCGCGCCCTGATGGTGGGGGATACGGTCACGGATCACGAGACCGCGCGGGCGGCGGGCGTGCCGTCGGTCCTGGTGGGGTTCGGCCCCGGCGGGGCGGCGGTGGCGGCGCTGAATCCCGAGGCGGTGATCGGGCATTACGACGAGTTGCCCGGCGTTGTGCGGCGTCTTATCGGCTGAGCCGCAGGGCGGTTTCGGGTTTTCTGAAGGAAGCCGGGGACACGCCGCAAAACCATTGACGAGGGCGGGGGAGCGCCCCAAAACATGGGTATGACAGAGAGATTCACAGGCAATTTCACGCAACAGGAGCCGATCCCCGAAGAGGGGATTGCGGCGGCGCTCGAGGTGCTGCGCTCGGGCCGGTTGCATCGGTATAACCTCGTGGGTGAGGAGGCGGGCGAGGTGGCGGCGCTGGAGCGCGAGTTCGCCGCCTATACCGGCGCGCGCTATGCGCTGGCGGTCACATCGGGCGGCTATGCGATGGCCACGGCGCTGCGGGCCTTGGGCGTGGGGCCGGGGGACAGGGTGCTTACCAATGCCTTTACGCTCGCGCCTGTGCCGGGGTCGATTGCCAGCGTGGGGGCGGTGCCGGTTTTCGTGGGTGTGACCGAGGCGCTGACGATTGATCTGGAGGATCTGGCGGCCAAGGTGGATCAGGCGCAGGTCCTGATGCTGAGCCATATGCGCGGGCATCTGGCGGATATGGATGCGCTCATGGCGATTTGCGATGCGGCCGGTGTGACGGTGATCGAGGATTGCGCGCATACGATGGGGGCGGCGTGGCGCGGTATCCCCTCGGGACGCTGGGGCAAGATCGGGTGCTATTCCACCCAGACCTACAAGCATATGAATTCCGGCGAGGGCGGGTTTCTGATCACGGATGATGACGAGGTGATGGCGCGGGCGGTGATGCTGTCAGGGTCCTATATGCTCTATGGCAAGCATGGCACGGTGCCTGCCCCCGAGGTTTTTGAGCGGGTGAAATATGACACGCCCAATGTTTCAGGGCGGATGGATCATCTGCGCGCGGCGATATTGCGGCCGCAATTGCGGGCTCTGGGCGCGCAGTGCGAGAAGTGGAATGCGCGCTACCGCGTGGTTGAGGATGGCTTGCGCGGCACGCCGGGGTTGACGGTGGTGGAGCGGGCCGAGGCGGAGCGCTATGTGGGATCGTCCATTCAGTTCCTGTTGCTGGACTGGGACGGGGGGCGGATTGCGGATGTGTTGAAGCGGTGCCTCACGCGCGGGGTGGAGTTGAAGTGGTTTGGTGGGGCGGAGCCGGTGGGATTCACCAGCCGCTATGACAGTTGGCGCTATGCGCCGTCTGCGCCGATGCCCGCGAGCGACCGGATTTTGCGTGGGATTGTCGATATGCGCCTGCCGCTGACCTTTAGCCTCGAGGATTGCGCACAGATTGCGCGGATCATCCGGGCCGAGGTGGGGGCGGTGTATCAGGCGCAGGTGTGAGGGGGCGTTCCGTCCAGAATGGACGTTAGCCCGAAACGCTGAGCCGTGCGGTCGCTGGGCCGGGGACTAGCGAAGCCACGGAAATGGCTACCTCTTTATGCCAGCAAAGTCCGTATGCCCCCTCAGAGAAGCACTCCCTTTCCAAATCGCTAGGCCGCGGGACGGTCCAGCGATCCGCGCGGCGGGCTTCGCCCTTGATTCCGCGCGGGGCGATTGGGGCCAAGGGCATCTCGGTGCCAGCCCGGTTATTTTGCCAGCGCATCCAGCACCCGCGCCCAGCTTCGGATGCCTTTGTGAAAGCTCTGGACGTTGTATTTCTCATTTGGGGAATGGATGGCGTCATCCTCTTGGGCAAAGCCGATGAGCATGGCGTCGAGGCCGAGCACCTCTTTGAAAAACCCGGCGATGGGGATGGATCCGCCCATGCCGGTAAAGACCGCTTCGCGCGCCCATTCGTCGGAGAGCGCCTGACGGGCGGCCTCGAATTCGGGGCGGTTGATGTTCATCACTGCGGCGGGTGAGCCGTCAAGATCCTGATTCCAGGTGATTTTGGCATCGGGCGAGAGGCGATCCTCGACGTGTTTGCGGACCTTTTTGCGCAACTTGTCTGGGTCCATGTCGCCAACAAGGCGGCAGGTCAGTTTGCAATGCGCCTCTGATGGGATCACCGTTTTGGTGCCCGCGCCCTGATAGCCACCCCATAGCCCGTTGATTTCCAGCGTTGGGCGCGCCCATTGCTGGACGAGGGTGGAATAGCCCTCTTCGCCATGCGCACGGGTCATGCCGACGGACGAGAGATACTCGTGTTCGTCAAAGCCGCAGCTTTCCCATTGGCGCAGGAGGTCGGCGGGCACCTCATGGACGCCTTCATAGAAGCCCTCGACCGCGACGCGGCCCGTATCGTCATGGAAGGAGGCGATGAGGCGCGAGAGTTCGCGCAAAGGGTTGAGGGCGGGGCCCCCATAATGGCCGGAGTGCAGGTCGATGCGCGGGCCATGAATGGTGAATTCGTCCTTGAGCATGCCGCGCAGTTGCGAGGCGATGGAGGGCACGCCGGGGGCCACCATGGAGGTGTCGCAGATCAGCGCCAGATCGGCGGAAAGCTCGGCGGCATTCTCGCGCATGAAGGGGATGAGCGAGGGTGAGCCTGATTCTTCTTCGCCTTCGAAAAAGAAGGTGATGCGGCAGGGCAGGGTGCCGGTCACGTCCCGATAGGCGCGGCAGGCCTCAACAAAGGTCATGAGCTGGCCCTTGTCATCTGACGACCCGCGCGCGCGGATCACTTTTCCGTGCGGCGTGTCCTGAATTTCGGGGGCGAAGGGATCGGTGTGCCAGAGCGCCAGAGGATCGACCGGCTGGACATCGTAATGGCCGTAAAAGAGCAGGTGCGGTCCGGTGCCACCGGAGGGGCCATCGACATGGCCCACCACCATTGCGCGGCCCGGCGTCGCGCGCTTTTCTGCTGTGACGCCAAGAGCTTGCAGCTCTGCAACCAGCCAATCGGCGGCGGCGTCACACTCGCCGGCATAGGCCGGATCAGTGGAGATCGAGGGGATGCGGAGCAGGCCCATGAGCCGGTCGAGGGCGCTGGGCAATTGGTCGTCGATGCGGGAGAGAACGGCGGAAAGCGACATGACTGGCCTTTGGGTTTTGACTATGGATTGTGGCGAGGGTATCAGGCCGGGCGGCACTGTCCAGTGACTTGACCCAAGTCAAGGAAGAGGGGAGCGGCAATTTGTAACCTGTTGTCTCAGAGGGTAGGATTATATATCCATTCTAAATGTTGAATAAGTGGCACAGGATTTGCCACCAAGACCCGAAAGGCGGCTGGCACCGCTCGCCGGTACCGATCAGGAAGGAACAGCCAGTGGATTACACAGCCAAGCTGGATCAAGCGATTGACCGTCTGCATCAGGAAGGTCGCTATCGGACCTTTATTGATATCGAGCGCCGCAACGGCAATTTCCCGCATGCGATCTGGCACAAGCCCGACGGGGTGGAGCAGCCGATCACGGTCTGGTGTGGCAATGACTATCTGGGCATGGGACAGCACCCGGCTGTGCTGGCGGCGATGCATGAGGCGCTTGATGCCACGGGTGCCGGGTCTGGCGGCACGCGCAACATTTCCGGCACCACGGTTTATCATAAGCGGCTGGAGGCGGAACTTGCCGATCTGCATGGCAAGGAATCGGCGCTGCTCTTTACCAGCGCCTATATCGCCAATGACGCGACGCTGAGCACGCTGCCCAAGCTCTTTCCGGGGCTGATCATCTATTCCGACGCGCTCAACCATGCCAGCATGATCGAAGGTGTGCGCCGCAATGGCGGGGCCAAGCGGATTTTCCGGCACAATGATGTCGAACATCTGCGCGAATTGCTGGCCGCCGATGACCCAACAGCACCCAAGCTGATTGCCTTTGAGAGCGTCTATTCGATGGATGGCGATTTTGGTCCGATCGAGGCGATTTGTGATCTGGCGGATGAGTTTGGCGCGCTGACCTATATCGACGAGGTGCATGCGGTGGGCATGTATGGCGCGCGCGGGGCAGGGATTTGCGAACGCGACCGGCTGATGCACCGTCTCGACATCATCAACGGCACGCTCGCCAAGGCCTACGGTGTGATGGGTGGCTATATCGCGACCTCGGCTAAAATGTGCGACGCAGTAAGGAGTTATGCTCCGGGATTCATCTTTTCGACATCGCTGGCACCGGCCCTGGCGGCGGGGGCGACGGCATCGGTTGCCTTGCTCAAGACCTCTGAGGGACAAAAGCTGCGCGTGCAGCATCAGACGCAGGCGACCATCCTCAAGACCCGGCTCAAGGGCATGGGGCTCCCGATGATCGACCACGGCAGCCACATCGTGCCCGTGATCGTCGGAGACCCGGTCCACACCAAGAAGTTGAGCGATATGCTTTTGGAAGGCTATGGCATTTATGTGCAGCCGATCAATTTTCCGACCGTTCCGCGCGGCACCGAGCGGCTGCGCTTTACGCCCTCGCCGGTGCATGGGCCCAAGGAGATGGATGCATTGGTGCGTGCGATGGATGAATTGTGGAGTCATTGTGCGCTGAATCGCGCCGAATTGGCCGGCTAGTCTCTCTGCGCGTGCATTATACCTTGCCTTGTGTTACCGTCTGATGAAGAAAAGTTCTGAGTTCGAATCGGGACATTCGGGCAGTTGGGCAAAAGACTCGAGAGGCAGGGACCCGCATGATTGGGCGGCGATTTTCGCGAAAGGCCGACGTGGAAGAGGTTGAGGCCCGTGGCTTTGACGCTTTTGATTTGCGCCTTGGCGATCTGATGCGCGGTGAGCGCGCGACGCTCGGAAAATCCCTGTTGGATGTGGAACGTGAGTTGCGGATCAAGGCCAATTACGTGGCTGCGATCGAGAATTGCGAGCCATCGGCCTTTGATACCCCCGGTTTCATTCCCGGCTACGTGCGGTCCTACGCGCGCTATCTCGGTATGGATCCGGATCAGGCGTTCAAGACATTTTGTCTTGAGTCCGGCTTTTCCATTGCTCATGGCATGTCGGCGGAGGCGTCTTCGATCCGCAAGCCGGGTCCGTCCAAGCAACGCAAGGCGGCGCTACAAGATCCGCTGATGTCCCCAAACACCCCGTTTCTGCCAGCCTCCGAAAGCTTTTTGTCACGCATCGAGCCGGGGGCGATTGGATCTGCTCTGGTACTGGTCGCGTTGATCGGCGCTATTGGCTATGGCGGGTGGAGCGTGTTGCGTCAGGTGCAACAGGTGCAACTTGCCCCGGTCGAAAATACGCCGGTGGTCTTGGCCGATCTTGACCCGCTGAGCGGCGCCACTGTGATCCCCGGCGATGTACCCCAAGGCGAGGATGCCGCATCAGGTGTGTTTCAGCCGCCACGCGATGAACGGTTGAGCCGCCTCTATCGCCCCAAGGCGCTGGATGTGCCGGTGATGGTGGCGCGGGATGCGCCGATTTCCACGCTGGACCCGCGCGACGTGGGGACCTTGAGTCCGGTTGCACCGAATGCGGATCGTGACAGCGGTATCGCGCTTGCGCTGAATGAGGCGCAAGGGTTTGAACCGCTTGGCGATGAGCTCCCCGGCCCGAACCGTCCACAGGTTGTGGCCGATACGATGGCGGCTGTGCAAATGGTCGCAGTACGCCCGGCTTGGGTGCGGGTGCGGGCCGCCGATGGCAGTGTGATCTTTGAGGGCATTCTGAACGCGGGTGACACCTATCCGGTGCCTGCGACAGAAGAGCCGCCGACCTTGCGGGTAGGCGAATCGGGAGCTGTTTATTTCGCGGTGAACGGCGCGCATTACGGCCCCGCAGGAGAACGGGGCGCTGTGACCTCTGGTCTGGCCTTGACTGCGGAAGAATTGACCGGACGCTATGCGCTGGCCAATATCGAGGCGGATCAGGATCTGATGCGCTATGTCGCAGAGGCGCAGATTGCGCCAGAGGCTGCACCGCTGCAATAAGCGGCAATCAGCGTCGCGCGATTGCCCCGACCCCCCTGTCGTATTATCTAGGGGTAACGGTCACTCTCAGATGAAACGGGGCAAGACGCGATGTCGCTCAACCATATCCGCCCGTGGCGCAATATTTATCGCCGCAAATCCCGTCAGATCATGGTGGGCAACGTGCCCGTGGGCGGCGATGCGCCCATCACGGTTCAGACCATGACCAACACCCTGACCACCGATGTGGCGGGCACGGTGGCACAGGTGCAGGCGGCGGCAGAGGCGGGGGCGGATATTGTCCGGGTCTCGGTGCCCGATGAGGCGAGTGCGAAGGCGCTCAAGGATATCGTGCGCGAAAGCCCGGTGCCGATCGTGGCAGATATTCATTTCCATTATAAGCGCGGGATCGAGGCCGCCGAGGCGGGGGCCGCCTGTTTGCGGATCAATCCGGGCAATATCGGCGATGAGCGCCGCGTGCGCGAGGTGATTGCGGCGGCGCGGGATCATGGCTGTTCGATGCGGATCGGCGTCAATGCCGGGTCATTGGAAAAGCATCTCTTGGATAAATACGGCGAGCCTTGCCCCGATGCGATGGTCGAGAGCGGTTTGGAGCATATCCGTATTCTGCAAGACAATGATTTCCACGAATTCAAGATCAGTGTGAAAGCGTCGGATGTCTTCATGGCCGCCGCCGCCTATCAGCAATTGGCCGAGGCCACCGATGCGCCGATCCATCTGGGGATCACCGAGGCGGGTGGCCTCATGTCCGGCACGATCAAGAGCGCGATTGGTCTGGGCAACCTGTTGTGGATGGGGATTGGCGATACGATCCGGGTGAGCCTGAGCGCCGATCCGGTGGAAGAGGTCAAGGTTGGCTATGAAATCCTGAAATCGCTGGGCCTGCGGCATCGCGGGGTGAATATCATCTCTTGCCCCTCTTGCGCGCGGCAGGGGTTTGACGTGATCCGCACGGTCGAGGCGCTGGAAAAGCGGCTGGAGCATATCAAGACGCCAATGAGCCTGAGCATCATCGGCTGTGTGGTCAATGGCCCCGGCGAGGCGCTGATGACCGATGTCGGCTTTACCGGCGGCGGGGCAGGCAATGGCATGGTCTATCTGGCGGGCAAGCAGAGCCACCGGATGGATAACGTCCAGATGATCGACCACATCGTCGAACAGGTCGAGCGGCGGGCGGCGGAGATCGAGGCGGAGACGGCGGCGCAGGCGGCGGAGTAGCGCGGGCTTTGCCGCGTTTGCAAAGCGCGGAAAACTTGCTAAGGCAGGCGCGAGCCAATTCCAGCAAAGGATTCCCCGCTATGAGCAGCATCATCGACATTCACGCCCGCGAAATTCTGGACAGCCGGGGCAATCCCACGGTTGAGGTCGATGTGACGCTGGAGGACGGCACCATGGGCCGCGCGGCGGTGCCGTCGGGCGCGTCTACGGGCGCGCATGAGGCCGTCGAGCGGCGCGATGGTGACACGGCGCGCTACATGGGCAAGGGCGTGCTGGCGGCTGTGGCCGCCGTCAATGGCGAGATCGCCGAGGCGCTGGCGGGTATGGATGCGACCGAGCAGGTCTCGCTCGACATGGCGATGATCGAGCTCGACGGCACGCCCAACAAGGCGCGGCTCGGGGCCAATGCGATCCTCGGCGTGAGCCTGGCCTGCGCCAAAGCGGCGGCGGATTTTTCCGGCCAACCGCTCTATCGCTATGTCGGTGGCACCTCGGCCCGCGTGCTGCCGGTGCCGATGATGAACATCATCAACGGCGGCGAGCATGCCGACAACCCCATTGATATTCAGGAATTCATGATCCTGCCGGTGGCGGCGGAGAATATTCGCGATGCCGTGCGCATGGGGTCGGAGGTGTTTCACACGCTGAAAAAGGAACTGTCGGCGGCGGGTCTGGCGACCGGCGTGGGCGATGAGGGCGGCTTTGCCCCCAACCTGTCCTCGACGCGCGATGCGCTGAATTTCATTCTGAAGTCGATCGAGAAGGCCGGGTATCGCCCCGGCGAGGAAATTTACCTTGGTCTCGATTGCGCTGCGACCGAATATTACAAAGGTGGCAAATATGAAATTTCAGGCGAGGGTCTGAGCCTGAGCAGCGCCGAAAATGTTGCATATCTGCAAGCGCTGGTGGCGGATTACCCGATTATTTCCATCGAGGATGGCATGGCCGAGGACGATTGGGATGGTTGGCGCGCCCTGACCGACGCGTTGGGCGACAAGGTGCAACTGGTGGGGGATGACCTCTTTGTCACCAACCCGGAACGTCTGGCGATGGGGATCGAGCGCGGGTGCGCCAATTCGATGCTGGTCAAGGTCAATCAGATCGGCACGCTGACCGAGACGCTGCAAGCGGTCGATATGGCGCATCGCGCGCGGATGACCAATGTGATGTCGCACCGCTCGGGCGAGACCGAGGATGCCACCATTGCCGATCTGGCCGTGGCCACCAATTGCGGGCAGATCAAGACCGGCAGTCTGGCGCGGTCGGACCGGTTGGCGAAATACAACCAGCTGATCCGCATCGAGGAAATGCTGGGCGAGACCGCGATTTACGCGGGACGAAGCATCCTGAAGTAAGTGGTCGCGCGGCATCTTCGGATGCCGTGCCCGCCCCTCTGGTGGCGTGATCCTGCAGGCGCGGCACCGGCAAGACAGGGCCGCGCGGGCGTCTCGGAGCGGTCTGTTGGAGGCGTGCCGGTTCTCTACCTCAACGGCCAGAGGTCATGGCGTCGAACCAGCCGTGCCGGATTAGTTGCGGCCTTATCCTGCCGACGGCGCCGCTATGGGGCAATCATGAAGAGGGGGCCAATGGTGAGGGGGCCAATGGAGGCGAGTAGGAGAATCGAACTCCTGTTCACGGATTTGCAATCCGCTGCGTCACCACTCCGCCAACTCGCCGCTCCAAGTGGTTGGGGTGAATTATATGATCGGGCGGGGCGGCGCAAGTGGGCAATGCGGTGTTTTGCATGGCCAGATTGCCCGAAGCGCATTGGACCTATTGCCGTTGCCGCCGGGTGGCTTCTGTGCGAAAACCTAAAGGATAGGATTCCGAACGCAAGAGTTTAGACCATGACAGACTATGCCGCGCGGCGCACGATGATGGTGGATACGCAAGTACGCCCGTCTGATGTGACCAAATTCCCGATCATCGACGCCATGCTCTCGGTCCCGCGCGAGGTGTTTGTACCGACCGCGTTGCGCGAGGCGGCCTATATGGGCGAGAACCTCGATCTGGGTGAGGGGCGGGTGATGCTCGATCCGCGCACGCTGGCCAAGATGTTGGACGCGCTGGAGATCGAGGGCGACGATCTGGTGCTCGATATCGGGCCGGCCTATGGGTATTCCGCAGCCGTGATTGCCCGCATGGCCGAAGCGGTTGTCGGGGTCGAGGACAAAGCGGCAATGGTCGAAGAGGCACAGCGCACTCTGTCCGAGCAAGGTGCCGACAATGTGGTGATGCATGAGGGGCCGCTTGCGGATGGTGCGCCGGAGCATGGACCCTACGACGTAATTACTGTGCAGGGTGCGGTTGCCCATCTGCCCGAGGCGTTGCTGGCGCAACTCAAGGACGGCGGGCGCATCGCCTGTCTGTTCATGGAGGGGGCCTTGGGTGTGGTGCGGATCGGTTACAAGATCGACGGTCAGATCAGTTGGCGTTACGCGTTCAATGCGGGCGCGCCGATCCTGCCCGGATTTGAAAGGCACGCGGCCTTTACCCTGTGACGGGACGGGCGCGGCAAAAAAAGAGAGAGTGCAGAGCATGAAAACAGGAAACGTGCGGGCCCTCGGCTTTGTGTTTGGACTGACGGTTCTGAGCGTCGTGCCGCTTGCGGTCCGAGCGGAGACCTTGGCTGACACGCTCAAGAGTGCCTATATCAACAGCGGCTTGTTGGACCAGAACCGTGCCTTGCTGCGGTCTGCCGATGAGGATGTGGCGCAGGCTGTGGCCAGCCTGCGGCCGATTATCGACTGGACCTCTGGGATCAGTCTTGATTCAAGTGATACGCGGTCTCAAACGATCAACCGCAATACGACCTCGACCTCGCTCAACCTTGGGATCACGGGGAGCCTGCTGCTCTATGATTTCGGACGCAGTGATTTTTTGACCGAGTCGGCCAAAGAGATCGTTCTTGCGACGCGACAGACCCTGATCAGCGTTGAGCAATTTGTGCTGCTGACCGGCGTGCAGGCCTATATGAACGTGATCCGCAATCAGGAGTTCGTGGCGCTGCGTCAGAACAACTTGCGGCTCTTGCGCGAAGAATTGCGGGCTGCGCAGGATCGCTTTGATGTGGGTGAAGTCACACGGACCGATGTGGCGCAGGCGGAGTCCGCCGTGGCACTGGCGCAGAGCGGGCTGGCGGCGGCGCAGGGCGACCTGACCAGCGCGATCGAGGAATTCCGCGAGGCGGTGGGGCGCGATCCGGGGCCTTTGCAAACACCGGGGGATTTGCCGCAACTTGGCGAGAATGTCGATGCCGCCAAGGCCGTGGCCGTGCGGCGTCATCCCGACATCTTGCAGGCGCAGCACAATGTTGCGGCTGCAGAGTTGAACATCCGGGCTGCCGAGGCCGCTTTGATGCCCACGGTGAACCTGACGGCGCGGATCGGAGCGTCTGAGGATCTGGATGGGCCCGACATGTCGCGCACCGGCAGCGTCGGGGTCGAATTGCGTGGTCCTATCTATCAGGGCGGGCGTTTGAATTCGGCTCAGCGTCAGGCAATGGCGCAGCGCGATTCGCAACTGGCGCAGCTGCATCTGGCCGGGCTTCAGGTGAAGCAGGACGTGGGCAACTCCTATGCCAATCTGCGCGCGGCGCGGGCAAGCCGCACCGCGAGCCGCGAGGCCGTGCGCGCCGCTCAGGTCGCCTTTGAGGGTACGCGCGAAGAGGCGACGTTGGGCGCGCGCACCACGCTGGACGTGCTGGATTCCGAACAGGATCTGCTGGATGCGCAGGCCAATCTGATTTCGGCCAATGCAGATGTGGTGATTGCGGCCTATTCGGTGTTGGCGTCGATTGGTGAATTGACGGCGCGGGATCTCAATCTGGGTGTGCAGACCTATGATCCAACCGCCTATTACAATCTGGTCAAGGATGCCCCGATCGCCATCAGCCCACAGGGTCGGAAACTCGACCGGGTGTTGCGGGCAATTGGAAAGAACTGAAAAGTTTTTGAATCGGTTGTGCGAGGTCGTCCTGAGGGGTAAACTGCCCTCAGGCAAGAGTGGTATAAAAATATGTCCGACCCCGTGACCAATGTGGAAATCGAGGATGTCCTGTCGTCGATCCGGCGGCTGGTGTCGAACGGTCAATCCGATCGCAGCCCTGAGACGAAAGCCGTGCCGCATGGAGTTTTTGACTCCGGGGCGGAGCGGTTGGTGCTGACCCCGTCCTTGCGGGTGGATGGCACGCGGCGGGCGGACACCGCGCCCGATGTCGCAGAGGTGCCGCTTGCTGAGGAAACTCTGTCGGATCACATGAGCATATGGGAGTCCGAAGCAGATCCCGAGACACCCGTGCAGGACAGCCTGTCCGAGGACACCACACCAGAAGATCCGGAGCCGGACAATCAGGAGCCGGAAGCTCTTGTGGTTGAGCAGCCAGAGACCGAGGCGCAGGGTGAGCCCGAAGCCGAGCTGCAACGTGACCTTCAATCCGAGCTGGGCACGCAGGCTGCCGAGTTTGAGGCGCTCGTGGCCGGACGGGACGATCAATGGGAGCCGGATGGTGCATCCGGGGACGATTACGCTGGGGGTCCGGTTTCGGCGATCACCTGGACTGAGGCGGTTGAACCCTCAGAAGAGGATGAGGCATCAGCCGATCCTGATTGGGCCGAGGCGGATGATCTTGGCTCAGAGCGCCATACGCAAAACTGGCAGGATGCGGAGGACGCGCAGGAGAGCGCGGAGCAATCGTCTGCGGCGGGGCGCACCGATGCTCTGTTTATGGATGATGCGGTTCTGGACGAGGACGCGTTGCGCGATCTGGTCGCCGAGATCGTTCGGCAGGAGTTGCAAGGCGCGTTAGGGGAGCGGATCACCCGCAATGTGCGCAAACTCGTGCGCCGCGAGATTCACCGGGCGCTGACCAGTCAGGATTTCGACTGAGCCGGGATTTCCGCGCTGAGCGACAAGAGCAGATCAAGGTCCATGTGCCGCTCCAGATGTGCGGCCAAGGCATCGAGCGTCGTCTCGACATCGGCCCCATAGCGCAGGTCTGACACGGCACCCAATCCCGCGAGAAACGCAGCGCGAAACGGGTCTGAGGCGAAAAGCCCATGCAGATACGCGCCGCGCACCCGACCACTGGCCGAAGCGGCCCCTTCGGGGCGATCCCCGACGTGAAGCCATGCGCGGGCGCAATCCGGGCCGGTTGTTATGCCGAGATGGATTTCATAGCCCTCGACGGTCTCGCCGCTGGCGAGATAGGTGGCCTGCGTCAAGGCCAGCCGCTTTTCCGGCTTCATGACCGTGACCACATCGAGATGCCCCAACCCGGCGACCGACGCGGGCGAGCCTTCGATGCCCTCGGGATCTTCGATCCGTTGACCCAGCATCTGATAGCCGCCGCAGATGCCCAGCACATGCCCGCCGCGCCGGATATGGGCGGCAAGGTCGATATCCCAACCCTGGGCGCGGAAATGCGCCAGATCGGCGATGGTGGATTTGCTGCCGGGGATCAGTACCAGATCGGCATCCCCGGGCAGGGGCTGGCCTGCGGCGATGATCTCGACGGTGACGTCCGGTTCGCTGCTCAGAGGATCCAGATCGTCGAAATTGGCAATGCGACCCAGTCGGGGGACCACCACTTTGAACGCGCCGCCCTTTGTCGAGGCGATGTCCATCACATCCTCTGCCGGAAGGCGCCAGGCATCGGCGAACCACGGCACGACTCCAAGTGAGGGCCAGCCCGTGCGCGCCGCTATCTCGTGCAGACCGTCGTCAAACAGGCTGACATCGCCACGAAACTTGTTGATGGCAAACCCCTTGATCCGTGTGGCATCGTCGAGGGGAAGCACGGCTTGGGTGCCGACGATTTGCGCGATGACGCCGCCCCGGTCGATATCGCCGACAAGGATCACTGGAACGCCAGCGGCCTCGGCAAAGCCCATGTTGGCGATGTCACCGGCGCGCAGGTTGATTTCCGCCGGGCTGCCTGCGCCCTCGATCAACAGAAGATCGGCTGTGGTGGCGAGGCGGTGAAAGCTCTCCAATGTCGGAGCCAGCAATTGTGGCTTTGCCCGGGCATAATCGCGGGCGCGCAGTGTGGCAAAGCGGCGGCCCTGCACGATCACCTGCGCGCCGATGTCGCTCTCGGGTTTGAGCAGGACCGGGTTCATGTCGGTGTGGGGTGCACGGAAGGCGGCCAAGGCCTGAAGCGCCTGTGCGCGGCCAATCTCGCCGCCATCCACCGTCACAGCGGCGTTGTTGGACATGTTCTGCGGCTTGAAGGGGGCGACGCTCAGGCCGCGTCGGGCAAATGCGCGGGCGAGCCCTGCGACCAGCATCGACTTGCCCACATTCGAGCCAGCCCCCTGAATCATGATCGCGCGTGTCATTCCGATGTCCCGTTGCTGTCCTTGGGCGGTGATACAAAGTGCCGGGGCGCAGCGGAAGGCAGATCACGTCACAGCGTGCCGTTTTCCCGACCCAAAAGCAAAAGCCCTGCCAAAATTGGCAGGGCCTCGACTATTCGGCGGAGTGTGCTGCCTCTCAGGCGGCTTCGGCCTGTGCGGCGGCATTGCGGCGCTCGCTCTCTTCGCGAGAGAGGGCCACGGAGGTGCGCACGCCCTTGGATACGAAATCCATCAGGCCAGACACAACGCGCTCATTCGGGTCAATTCCGGCGCAGGACAATACTTCGCGTCCATCGCGGGACCGTGCCCAGCGGGCAATCTGCTCGGGGCCGTTGCCATATTTCTTGTCGTCGGAAATGGCATCATCCAGCGCGGCCAGTACGACGGCCGCAAAGAGTTTACGAGCACGGTTGCCCTGTTCGGCATTGAAAGCCGTACCGTCAACGAAATCCTTCATCATTCGTCCTTGTTCTTATTGCTCTTGCGTTTTGGGCGTGACGGACCTTATGGCGGAGTTTTTGTGATTCGGATAGAGCACATATGCATAACTTCTATGCAAATACTGCATATCTCCGCCCGACACGTAACGACATTTCGTTGTCTTGCCACCCATCATCCCTCCAGATATAGGGAGCAACAATCCCTTATCAACCTTTTGTCATGGTTTGAACGCAATGCCCAAGATCAACGGAAACGAAATTCGCCCCGGCAATGTGCTGGAACATAACGGTGGCCTCTGGGCCGCGGTCAAGGTCGATCATGTGAAACCCGGCAAGGGCGGCGCCTTTGCTCAGGTCGAGATGAAGAACCTGCGCAACGGCACCAAACTCAACGAGCGGTTTCGCAGCGCCGACAAGGTGGAGCGGGTGCGGCTGGAACAGAAGGACCAGCAATTCCTCTATGAAGAGAACGGCAAGCTGGTGTTCATGGATACCGAAACCTATGAGCAAATCGAACTGCCCGCCGATCTGTTGGGCGAGCGCCGCCCGTTTCTTCAGGATGGCATGACCATCACGGTGGAATTCCACAACAGCGAAGCGCTGCATGCCTCCTTGCCGCAAAAGGTGACTTGCAAGATCGTCGAGACCGAGCCGGTGGTCAAAGGCCAGACGGCTGCCAACAGCTTCAAGCCTGCCATCCTCGACAATGGCGTCAAGGTCATGGTGCCGCCGTTCGTTGGTCCGGATGAGGATATCATCGTCAACACCGAGACCATGGAATATTCCGAACGCGCCTGAGGGCGTATCTCGGGTCTGTAGGCGGTCCGTGGTGGCAGGTCAGATGCGGCCTGTCACGCGACCGCAGTCAAGAGCCTTTGGTTTAACGTGATGATCTGCATCAAGATAAACCTTTTGAGACTGGCATATACTCCGAACGGGGAGGTCATCTGAGAATTGGCTCTCAGGTCCATTCCTCCCTTGTGGTTTTGGAGGAATGCAATGATTTTTCAAGCAAAGACCAAGACGTGTGGTTTGCCAGTGATGTTGGCGGCTCTGTCTATGGTAGCCGGAACTGCGGCCTATGCCGCCGATGAAGGCTCGATCGCGCGGGGTGGCCGGCTCTATGACAAGTGGTATTCGGTAATCGGACAAGACGCACCGGCCGCGTCGCACAAGCTGTATCCCACGGATGCGGAATACGCCGACAAGCCCGGAACAAATTGGCGCTGCAAGGAGTGTCATGGCTGGGACGGCATGGGTGTGGATGGCGCCTATTCCGGGGGCAAGCATTTTTCCGGGATCAAGGGCATAAATGGCATGAAAGGTGGCGATCCGGCGGCGGTTGTTGCGCTCTTGTCGGCCCCGGCGCATGGATATGGTGACTATCTTGGCGAGCAAGATCTGACTGATCTGGCGAATTTCGTGGTCCAAGGGCAGGACGCCTATGCCGATTACGTCAGCGACAGCAAGATTGTCGGGGACGTCGAGCGTGGCAAGCAGGTCTTTGGCACCGTCTGCGCCAATTGCCATGGAGCAGACGGAAAGCTGCCCAAGGAAATGCCTCCGCTGGCCTCGCTCACCGGTAACCCGTGGGAGTTGATGCACAAGGTGCTGAACGGTCAGCCCAAAGAAGTAATGCCTGCGCTGCGGGCGTTCGATCACCAGAACGCAGCAGATGTGATCGCCTATATCGAGGCGGAATTGCCCAAGGAATAGAGCGCGACCGCGCCACATGAACGACCGGGCGCATATTGATGTGCCCGGCGCAACTCTTGGGACACAACGGTGATGATGAAACGTTTTAAACAACTGTGGCACTGGTTCACACGGCCTAGCGTTCTGATTGGGCAAGGGGTGCTGCTGGTGATTGGTGGGATCGGTGGGATCATCTTTTGGGGCGGGTTTCACACCGCCATGGAGGCAACCAATACGTTAGAGTTCTGCGTCTCCTGCCATGAGATGCGAGACACGGTTTATGAGGAATACAAGACCAGCGTGCATTACAAGAATGCGTCTGGAGTGCGTGCCATCTGTTCCGATTGCCATGTCCCGCATGAATGGGCCCCAAAGGTGGTGCGCAAGATCCAAGCCAGCAATGAGCTTTGGCATACGCTGCGCGGAACCATCAACACGCCGGAGAAATTCGAGGCCAAACGCGAGCAGCTTGCCATGCATGTCTGGGCAACGATGAAAGCTACAAATTCGCGCGAATGCCGCAACTGTCACAGTTTCGAAGCCATGGATTTCGACAAGCAGGCGCGCCGCGCCCGCGAAAAGATGGAAGTCGTGGCGTTGGAGGGCCATGCGCCAGACGGGTCTTCAACCTGTATAGATTGCCACAAGGGCATTGCCCACAAGCTGCCAAAGGTGGAACGCGATTGAGTGCGGCGCGACGGATGCCGCGCCGGTTCAGACCATCATCTCTTTGGTCGCCGTCAGCGTGACATCGGGGTAATCGCGTGCAACGCGGTCAATGTCCCATTGCAGGCGTGTCAGATAGACGATGTCACCATCATGGTCATGGGCGATGTGTTGCTTGTTGGCGTCAGTGAATTTCTCAACCGCCAGCTTGTCACCCGATACCCAACGGGCAGAGGTGAATTGCGAGCCCTCAAAGCGCACCGGCAGACCGTATTCCAGCTCGATCCGGCTGGCCAGAACCTCGAATTGCAGCGCGCCCACGACGCCGACAATAAAGCCCGAGCCAAAGGCCGGCTTGAAAACCTTGGCGGCCCCCTCTTCGGCGAATTGCATCAGCGCCTTTTCCAGATGCTTGGCCTTCATCGGATCGCCTGCACGCGCCTGTTGCAAGAGTTCCGGCGCGAAGGACGGGATGCCGGTTACGCGCAGGGCCTCGCCTTCGGTCAGGGTGTCGCCGATGCGCAACTGGCCATGGTTGGGGATGCCGATGATGTCGCCGGCCCAGGCCTCTTCGGCGAGTTCGCGGTCGGCGGCGAGAAAGAGCACCGGGGCCGAGACCGTCATCGGTTTCTTTGAGCGCACATGCGTGAGCTTCATGCCGCGTTTGAAATGGCCCGAGGCAAGCCGGACAAAGGCCACGCGGTCGCGGTGTTTGGGGTCCATATTGGCCTGCACCTTGAAGACAAAGCCAGTGACGGCGGTTTCTTCGGGGGCAATGGCGCGGGGAGTGGCCTTTTGCACCTGCGGTTCGGGGCCATAGGTGCCGATGCCGTCCATCAATTCCTTGACGCCAAAGGAGTTGATCGCGGACCCGAACCAGATGGGCGTCATATGACCCTCAAGCACCGATTGCGGATTGAGGGCGGGCAGGAGTTCGCGCGCCATCTCAATCTCTTCGCGCAGCTTTTCGATGAGGTTAGCGGGCACATGCTGGGCCAGTTTTGGATCATCCAACCCGTTGATCTTGATCGATTCCGCCACCTTGTTGCGGTCGGCGCGGTCCATCAGTTCGAGGCGATTGTTCAGCATGTCATAGCAGCCAACAAAATCGCGCCCCATGCCGATGGGCCAACTGGCCGGGGTCACGTCGATGGCGAGGTTCTGCTGAATTTCGTCTATGATATCAAAGGTATCGCGCGCCTCGCGGTCCATCTTGTTGCAAAAGGTCAGGATCGGTAGATCGCGCAGGCGACAGACCTCAAAGAGTTTCTGGGTCTGGCTCTCGACGCCCTTGGCCCCGTCGATCACCATCACGGCGGCATCGACTGCCGTCAGCGTGCGGTACGTATCCTCGGAGAAATCCGAGTGGCCGGGCGTATCCACGAGATTAAAGCGGAGGCGGCCAAAGTCGAAGGACATGGCCGAAGCCGAGACCGATATGCCCCGGTCCTTTTCCATCTGCATGAAGTCCGAGCGCGTGCGCCGCGCCTCGCCCTTGGCGCGCACTTGCCCGGCCATCTGAATGGCGCCGCCATACAGGAGGAACTTTTCGGTCAGCGTCGTCTTGCCCGCATCCGGATGCGAGATGATCGCAAAGGTGCGGCGGCGGGCAATCTCTGCCGGCAGATCGGGGCGGTTTGAAAGGGTGTCCAACATGGGGCCGGATATAGAGGGCTGGACGGTGCGGCGCAATATGCTCAGCGTGTGGACGCCCGTTTGAGAATGTCGGCAGCATTGGGGTGATTGAGCAAGGCTTGACCGACTTCGAATTGCAGGTGGCTGGGGGCGTTCTTGCCCGCGATTTGCTGGCTCAGCGCCTCTTTGAGATCGGCAGGAAGGGCGGCACTGGTGCGGGGATCGACCAGCAGGGTTTCGGCGGCGATGCCTTCGGCATAGATGATCTGATGCCGATCAAAGAGCAATTGCACATAGTCGACAAAACCGCCGCTCTCGCGGCGCACGGTATCGCCGTTGACCAGATGCCTCGCGCGCACCAGCACCTCGGCGCGGCCAGCGCCCAAGGCATCGGAGCGCTGATAGATGAAGAGCCGGTGGTCGGGGCTGACCAGCAGGTCGTGTTCATTGTGCAGCGCACCCGCCACGATCCGGATGGGCGCGAAATCACCCACTGCGCGCACTGTCGACTGCCCGACCCAACGGATTGGTCGCACCCCGTCATCGCGGGTCAGGACCATGTCGCCGGGTGCGAGGGTTTCGACCGGGCGCTGTTCGCCTGTCGCCATGGTGATATGGGTGCCGCGCGAAAAGGACACGCAGGCCACCTGCGCAAAACGTTGCAGCACATCGTCAGTGTCGATCCCGACCAGCGCATAGCCGGTCTTGGGCCGCATCTGGGCCAGCGGCATGGCAAAGACCTCGACCACATTGCCCGCGTCATCGACCTCGACCAGAACCAGCATTTCGGTGGTGCGCCCGGTGCCGGACATCAGGGTGAGGCAGCTGTCCAGATGCACCTGAGCGCCGGGGCGGCCCATGTCGGAATTCTGCGCGATGGTAAAGGGAGCGCCCCCCTGAAGCGACAGCGAGAGGCGGAATTGCCGGGCCTGCGCCTGCAATTCGTAGACATCATCGAGATCGAGTTCGGCGGCAAAGGACAGTGCGTCGCCCATATTGGCCCCGTTGACCACACGAAAATCAAGCCCCTGATAGACGGAGATGATGTGATCGGACAGGGCAGTGTCAGAGGTCATTGACGGGGGCGTTTCCAAAAGCTGGGAAAAGAGCGATTTCCATTCAGGTCCGCTAGCTTAGGTGTATGGCCCCATGGCGTCAATGTGGCGGAGAAACCGGGCCTCGGCGGGTGGTCCCCGTCACGTCCCCCTGAGAGGCGGGTTTTGGTAAACATCTGGCCATTCTGACGCGCAGAGTGTTAATTCCGCGTTGAAGCAGCAGGAGGACGCGAGATGGATCTGGGCATCAAAGGCAAGAAGGCGCTGGTCTGCGCCTCATCCAAGGGGTTGGGGCTTGGCTGTGCGCGGGCTTTGGCCGAGGCCGGTGTCGATCTGGTGATGAACGCGCGCGGAGCCGAGGCGCTGGAAACCGCAGCGGCGGCGATTCGCGCCGAATTCGGTGTTGAGGTGATAACGGTTGCGGCGGATATCACGACCGAGACCGGGCGCGCCGCAGTGCTAGAGGTGGCGCAGGGGGTGGATATTCTGGTGAACAATGCCGGCGGCCCGCCGCCGGGGCTCTGGTCGGATTGGGAGCGGGAGGATTTCATCCGCGCGCTCGATGCCAATATGCTGACCCCCATCGCGCTGATCAAGGCGCTGGTGCCGGAGATGATGGCGCGGGGCTGGGGCAGGGTGGTCAACATCACCTCGCAATCGGTCAAGGCCCCTATTCCAGCACTGGGGCTGTCAAACGCGGCGCGGACTGGGCTCACCGGCTATGTTGCAGGCACCTCGCGACAAGTGGCGGGCAAGGGGGTGACGATCAACAATCTGTTGCCGGGCATTCATGCCACGGACCGTGCCACCTCGCTCGACAAGGGGGTGGCGGAGGCGCAGGGGATCAGCATGGAGGAGGCCCACGCGCGCCGCTGTGCCGGTATTCCGGCGGGCCGTTATGGCACGGCTGATGAGTTCGGCGCCGCCTGTGCCTTTCTGTGCAGCCAGCATGCCGGGTTTATCGTCGGGCAGAACATCCTCTTGGACGGAGGCGGTGTGAACGCGACGCTTTAGGCGGCACCGCAGCCTTGCCCAAGGCACGGGTGCGGGCAGAGAGATCACAAAACTGTAAAGTCACTGATTTTGGGCTGGTGTCGCGGGGGTTGTGTGGCTAGCGCTAAGGCAACACAATCGGTCGGGGAAAGATAACATGCAAGCATTGGCGATCATTGGCCTCTTTGGGCTGGTCATCTTGGGTAGCCTGCTGGTCGCGCCACGGCGTGCCACCATTGAGGGGTTCTTCAATGGCACGGGGGCGGATGGCCGCGCGCCGGGGCTCTGGGTGCTGGTGCTGAGTCAGGTCACGACGTGGATCTTTGCTCGGTCACTGATGAATTCGGCCATTTTGGGATATTTCTACGGAATCTGGGGCACGCTGGCCTATGCCGCCTATTACGGGTCCTTTGTGACGGGCGGCTTTATCGTGAGCCGTCTGCGCGCCCAAGGGGCGGGATCGGTGCAGGATTGGCTCGGGGGCCGGTTCGGGGCCACGGGCAATGCCTGTTACAATTTGGTGATTGGGCTACGGCTCTTGTCCGAAGTGTTCGCCAATTTGCTGGTGGTGGGGTTGATCTTTGCGGCGGCCCTGCCGGAAATGGGCGTGGCGCGTGATGCGTCGATCCTGATCGTGGCGGTGCTGGGCCTGATCTATAGCGCATGGGGCGGGCTAAGCGCCGCATTGCGCACAGATGTCTTGCAGATGCTGGTGTTTCTCGCGGTCTTTGCGGTGGCTTTTGTCGCGCTCGTGCTCAGCCCCGGGTTTCACATCGGAGCGGTGCTGACGGCACCGGGCACAGCGGGGGCGTGGAACGGGCAGATACTCTTGCTGGTCGCGCTGTTGCAGGTGTTCTCTTATCCGGCACATGATCCTGTGATGATGGATCGCGGCTTTCTTGCTGATCCTGAGACGACGCGCAAATCCTTTCTGCACGCGTTCTGGATCTCGACGCTCTGCATCATCGGGTTTGGGTTTTTCGGGATTCAGGCAGGCTTGATCGGTGCGGAATATGAGGGGGAGTTGATTGGAACCTGGGCGGGCATGTTCCCGGCTTGGCTTTTTGTCGCGCTCTTGGTGTCGCTGTTGATCTCGGCGATCAGCACGCTCGATTCCGCGCTGGCCAGTGCGGCGCGGCTGGTGGTGGACGAGCTGAAACTCGGCCGGCGGTCGCTTGCGGGCGGGCGGATGGCGATGGTTGCCTTCATGGTGTTGGGGACTGGCCTCACGCTCTGGGGCAATCAGACATTGTTTGACGCGGTGGCGGTCAGTGGCACCGCGAGCATGTTCCTCACGCCCATCCTGATTGTTGGGCTGGTGATGGGGTGGTGCATTCCGCTCTGGTCGTATCTGGTGGCCTTTGGGGCGGCGATGGTCGGGGCGGTCGTTTATTTCGCGCGCGAGGCGGAGTGGGCCATGGCGATCCTGCCCGAGACGCATAAATACGAGCAGCTCTTGCTGATCTGCGCCGGGGTGCTGATCGTTGGTTTTGGCGCTGTGCTCTTTGGGGCGCGGCGCGTCTGAACCTTGCTAAGAGGCGACTTCGGCTTAGGTCCTCGGCGGTGATCACCGCAGGGGGCCTTTTCTTATGCGCATTGTCTTTATCCTGCTGTCGCTGGGACTGCTGAGCGCCTGTGCCGGGCGGCCCGATCTGAGTGACGAGCGCCTGTCTGCGCGAGAGTTCAACCTCGAAGAGTTCTTTGACGGGCAGGTGGTGGGCTATGGGCAATTTCAGGATCGGTTCGGCACGGTGCGGCGGCGGTTCGAGGTGCAGGTCGCAGGCGATTGGGATGGGCGCGTCCTGACGCTTGATGAGGATTTCACCTATGAGGACGGAAGCACCGAGACCCGCGTCTGGACCCTGACCAAAACCGGCGATCAGACATGGCAAGGCACGGCACCGGGGGTGATCGGTCTGGCGATGGGGGAAGAACGCGGCGATGCCTTCAATTGGCGCTACACGATTGATCTGCCGGTGCCTGAGGGCACATTGCGCGTCAGCTTTGACGATTGGATGTGGCAGATGAAAGAGGGCCGTGTGTTGAACCGGGCCTATATGGACAAGTTTGGCGTGGAAATCGGCGAGGTGATCATCTGGTTTGAGAAGCAGGGATCGTAGTGGGGGCGTGGCGTCGAGAGATTGGAGGGGACATTGGCCGCAATCTCCAAAGCGCGGAATCTAGGCGCGGCACGCGCCGCCGCGCAGCGGTCATGCTGAAGGCATGCCTCTGGCATGGTCCGCCCCCTCGGGCGGGCGCTTTTGCAACGGTGCAGTCTCTTGAAATTGCGGAAGTGTTTGGCCGAGATAAAGTGCCAGCCGACTATGGTGTAGCGCCCACCCGGCGGACCGGCACTGCGCGGCTCACCGCTTGGGGCCACTGTCCGCTCTAAACCCTCTCCGTCAGAGCATATGCCCGGATTTTGCCGCCTTGGTCGCGAGATAGGCATGGTTATGCGCGTTCTCGCCCAGTTTCAGCGGCACGCGCTCGACCACGTCGATGCCGTTCTGGCGCATCATCTCGATCTTGGCGGGGTTGTTGGTCAGCAGGCGCACGGCGGAAAAGCCCATGAGCGACAGAATGCGCGCGCCGATGCGGAAATCGCGCTCGTCATCCTCGAATCCCAAACGGTGATTGGCCTCGACGGTGTCAAATCCCTGATCCTGCAGAGAATAGGCGCGCATCTTGTTGGCAAGGCCGATGCCGCGCCCCTCTTGGTTGAGATAGAGCAGCACGCCCGCCCCTTCGGAGCCCATTTGCGCCAGAGCACCGCGCAATTGCGGGCCGCAATCGCATTTGAGGCTGCCCATCAGATCGCCGGTGAAACAGGCCGAATGAAGCCGCGCCAGAACGGGCGCGGTGCGGTCTGGTTGACCGATTTCGATTGCATAATGTTCCTCACCACCGTCTTCGGGACGAAAGATATGCAGACGTCCCGCCTCGGACACCGCCAGCGGCAAGCGGGCGCTGACAACCGGGTGCAGGGGGCTGGTGGCCTCAAGCCCGAGGGCTGCGGCACTGTCGAGCAGGGTCAACCCATTGCGCGCGGCAAAGCCCGCGCCCTCGCTCATGGGCAGAACCAGAGCAGCAGGCAGGAGCCGCGCGGATTTCACCAGCGCCAATGCCAAGCGGTGCAGCTCCACGTTGCCGCCGCGTTCGGAGGTGAGCGGCCCTTTCATCGGGCTCTTGAGATCATCTGCCGGATCGGCAACCCCGAGAACCCAGCCCAGCGAGGCATCGGGCGGCACCACAACCCGTGCCAGATCGCCGTCATAGGCGCGCGCCTTGAGTGTGGTGGCGCGGCGTGCTGTAATCGCCAGACTCGGCGCGCCGCCCAGAGCGCGCAGATCGGCCAGACGCTGAGCATCCAGCGTTTCGGCGGCCATGATGAGCGCGGCACCTTGCGGCCCGGCCAGCACAACAGGCACGCCCATACGCAGGTCGCTGCGCGCACGGGCGGCGATTTCGGTGATATCTGGGGCAAGGCTCATGCGACGCTCCTGTCTTTGGACCAGAGTTAGATATAAGCTTTTGTAACGAATTGAAAGAAACGCTCGCAACGCAACACTTGGGCGTGAATGTGTTGTTGCACATCTTGCCGCCAAGTCGCTTGTACCGCATGCTCTTGTCACGGAAGGGGATACCGAGATGGCACAAGTCAAGAAAATTCTTCTCGTGGATGACGATGATGACCTGCGAGAAGCCTTGGGCGAGCAATTGGTCATGACCGAAGATTTCGACGTGTTCGAAGCCGCCAGTGGGTCCGCTGCGATGGGAAAAATCAAGGACATGATTCATGATCTGGTGATCCTTGACGTGGGACTGCCCGACACGGATGGGCGCGAACTCTGCCGGTTGATGCGCAAGCAAGGGGTCAAGGCACCGATTCTCATGCTGACTGGCCATGACGGCGACGCCGATACAATTCTGGGTCTCGATGCCGGGGCCAATGACTACATCACCAAGCCCTTCAAGTTCCCGGTGCTTCTGGCGCGGATTCGCGCACAGCTGCGCCAACATGAGCAATCCGAGGATGCGGTGTTCCAGCTTGGGCCCTACACCTTCAAACCGGCGATGAAGATGCTGATCACGGATGATGAGCGCAAGGTTCGGCTGACCGAGAAAGAGACAAATATCCTTAAATATCTGTACCGTGCGACCGAAGGTGTGGTGCCGCGCGATATTCTGCTGCACGAGGTCTGGGGTTATAATGCGGGGGTCACAACCCATACGCTCGAAACCCACATTTACCGCCTGCGGCAAAAGATCGAACCTGATCCCGGCAACGCTCGCCTTCTGGTAACAGAATCCGGCGGATATCGCCTTGTGGTTTAAAAACCACGGTTTCTTGACCTGTATCAAAGTCGTATCTGCGCGTGACGTTTAATCTGCTATTATTCAGTATGTGTGCGGTTTCACACATGAACCTCCCTGTTGGACTGCCCCGGCCCCTGTGCCGGGGACTCTTTTTCTGGGGCCGGTTTTGGCGGTCTCGACCTGGGTGGATTATTTAGTCCAGAGGCACGGCAATCGCGGCTGGAAACGCCGGGCGCATCGCTCTACTGTCTGCCCGAACCCAGACAGGAGATGCCGCATGCCCTTTACCCTCGCCACATGGAACATCAATTCGGTCCGCCTGCGCGAAGGTCTGGTGGCGCGGTTGATGCAGGAAGAGATGCCGGACATTCTGTGTTTGCAGGAATGCAAGAGCCCGGTGGACAAGATGCCGCTCGAGGCCTTTGCCGCGCTTGGATATCGGCATGTCGTGGCGCGTGGACAAAAGGGCTATAACGGCGTCGCCATCCTGTCCAAGCTGCCCATGGCAGAGGTGGGCGCGATGGATTTCGCGGGTCTCGGACATGCCCGCCATATCGCGGGCCAACTCGAGAATGGCACCGTCATCCATAATTTTTACGTGCCGGCCGGTGGCGATATCCCCGACCGGGCGGTGAACGACAAATTCGGCCAGAAACTCGACTACCTCACCGAGATGCGCGACTGGTTTCGGGACAGCCGCCCCGAAAAGTCGATCCTTGTGGGCGATCTCAACATCGCCCCGCGTGAGGATGATGTGTGGAACCACAAGCAACTTCTCAAGATCGTCAGCCACACGCCGGTTGAGGTGGAACATTTGGGCGATGTGATGGAGGCCGGGGGATGGCAGGATGTGACCCGTGCCGATATTCCCGAGGGGCAACTCTATAGCTGGTGGTCCTACCGTGCGAGCGACTGGGATGCGGCGAACAAGGGGCGCAGGCTTGATCATGTCTGGGCCAGCGGTGACATCCGTGCGGCGGCGCATTCCAGCCGTATCCTGCGCGGCGCACGCGGTTGGGACCAGCCCTCGGATCACGCGCCGGTGTTTGCCACATTTGATCTTTGACTCCGCCGGGTGCGCCCACATATAGGGGGCAAATATCATTAGGAGGCTGAACATGCTGGAACTTGGCAAGAGCAACAGCGCCCCTGCGGCGGGCGATTTGATCAAGGATGTGTCCGAGGCCACCTTTATGGCGGATGTGGTGGACGCCTCGCAAACCGTGCCGGTGATCGTCGATTTCTGGGCGCCGTGGTGTGGACCCTGCAAGACATTGGGCCCGGCGCTCGAGGCGGCGGTGACGCGCGCCAAAGGGGCGGTCAAGATGGCCAAAATCAATGTCGATCAGAATCAAGCGATCGCGGGCCAGATGCGGGTGCAATCGATTCCCACTGTCTATGCCTTTTGGCAGGGTCAGCCGATTGACGGATTTCAGGGCGCCTTGCCCCCTTCCGAAATTGACGCCTTTGTCGCGCGGGTTGTCGCGGCGGCAGGCGGCGAGGCGGATGGCGGTCTGGACGAGGCGCTTGATGCCGCTGATGAGATGCTGGAGGCCGGTGCCGTGGCCGATGCCGCACAGACCTATGCCGCCATCCTGCAAGAAGACCCGGTGAATGCCCGTGGCTATGCCGGGTTGGCCCGTGCGCATATCGCATTGGGAGAGCTGGATCAGGCCGAAGCGATCCTGAACGGTGCCCCGGCCGAGATCAGCCATGCGACAGAGATTGACGCCGCACATGCACAACTGGCGCTGGCACGGCAGGCGCAGGATGCCGGTCCTGTGACCGACTTGCGCGCGGCGGTCGAGGCGGACCCAGCGAATCCGCAGGCGCGGTTCGATCTGGCGCAGGCGCTCTATGCCAATGGGCAGGCGCAAGAGGCGGTGGATGAATTGCTCGACCTGTTCCGGCGTGACCGGGAGTGGAACGACGGGGCGGCCAAGACCCAACTTTTCACCATCTTCGAGGCGCTCAAGCCGAATGATCCGGTCTTGTTGAGTGGGCGGCGTAAATTGAGCTCAATGATATTTGCCTGAGCTCCGGTGCGGGCTAGGTAAGCGGCATGACACATAAGCTCGATCTTCCAGAGATCATTCCCGTCTTTCCGCTGCCCGGTGCGCTGTTGCTGCCGCGGTCGCGCCTGCCCCTGCATTTGTTCGAGCCACGCTATCTGGCGATGCTCGAAGATTGCCTCAAGACACCGGGGCGGTTGATCGGCATGATCCAACCCAACCGGGTGCCGGGCCGCGAGGGCGGCACCGGGCTTCATGCGATCGGCTGTGTTGGCCGGGTTACGCAGTTTTCCGAGACCGAGGACGGGCGGTATATGATCACCCTGACGGGCCTGTCGCGGTTTCGCGTGCAGGACGAGGTCGAGGGGTTCACGCCCTATCGGCGGGCGCGCGTTTCCTGGACCGGGTTCGAGCGTGATATGGGGCCGGTGGACAGTGATCCCGGATTTGATCGGAACGCCTTTCTTGGCCTTCTGGGCCGCTATTTTCAGGCGCGGGAGTTGCAGACGGATTGGGATTCGCTGAAAGAGGCCGAGGATGAGTTGCTGATCAACTCCCTCTCGATGCTCCTTGGGTTTGAGCCGGAGGACAAACAGGCGCTTTTGGAGGCCCCGTCGCTCAGCACACGGCGCGAGACGTTGGTGACACTGATCGAATATGTGCTGCGAGGCGGTGACAATGAGGACATCATGCAATGAGCGATGACATCCAGCTTCCTCCGGCGTTTGATCGTCGTATGCTTGAGGCGCTGATCTGCCCGCAGACTCATGCCACGCTGGAATACGACGTGGCGGCGCAGGAATTGATCAGCCGGTCTGCCGATTTGGCCTATCCTATCCGAAACGGCATCCCGGTGATGTTGATCGACGAAGCGCGCAAGCTGGATTAATTTGCCCGCGTCGCAGTCAGATCAAAGCTGACATCGACCCCAAAGCCGAGCGATTTTTCATCCTTAACCCCGTTACCGACGTTGAAATTGCGGCGGTCCAGCGTGAGCGTGCCCTGTGCGATGGCCGTGTCGCCTGTGATGGTCAGATCAAAGGGCATCTCGACCGGCACGGATTGATCGCGGATCGTCAGCGTGCCGCGCGCCACCGGGCCGGATTCGGTTGCCATCAGGTCAGCGGCGAAACGCGCGGTCGGAAATTCACTGGTGTTGAAGAAATCCGTGCCCATCGCCTGTTGGGTCACTGATCCAAGGGACAGAGAGGCGATGCCGACGGTCACCTCCACTGTGCCGTGTTGTCCTGCGTCATCGGGGGATTCGGAATAGGCGATATTGGCGGTCCAGTCCGCAAAGCTGCCGGTGACGGCGGAGCCCAATTGCTGGACGGTCACTTGCAACTGGCCGCTCTCGACCTGCCAGTCACTCTCGACCGCGGCCAGTGTTGCGGGGCTGCTGGTTTCGGCCGCGCCGAACCAGCCGAGCCAGGTGGCGCCACCGACTGCGCCGAGCCAGATGGCGAGGGCGGCAACGAGGGGCAGGGCGTGATTTGGTTGGTTTGCGGTGGGGATGGCGTCCATGCGCCCCGGCAGCATCCGGCGCAGAGTTGCATCGCCATCGAGCAGGTGATGTTTGAGCGCACCAGCCACATGCGCGGTTATCGCAGCCGCAAGCACCAGCATCAGCACGAAATGCAGCGTTGAGGCGATCTCGGACAGAGTTTCGGATTTCGGAACCAAGGGCAGGTTTTGCCCCAGCGGCCACCAGATCGGCGCAAAGCCGGAGGTTGCGGCATGATGCACCCAGCCCGAGAGCGGCACCAGAACCAGCGACCCATAGAGCAGCCAATGCACGGTTTCCGCCGCCCATGCCTCGATCGTCCTGTCACCGTTGAGCAGCCCCGGTTTGGGTTGGCTGATTGCCCAGACAATGCGGGCGAGCGCCACAAAGAAGATGGCGACCCCGAGGGTCTTGTGCAGGGAGAACAAGACTGTCGCGCGTGCGATCAAGTCCTCGGTCGGCGTTGCCTCGATCTGATGCGCAACCTGGGTGGCAAGCCAACCCAGCGGCAGGTTGGACAGGATCAACAAAGCGGTGAGCCAATGAAAGCTCTTGGTGATGCTGCCATAGCTGGTGGCCGAGTTGGTGATTTGCATCGCAGACGTCCTCATGATTGCAGCGCTAATCTAGCTGGATATGCCAGAGGCGCAATGACTGCCCGCGCACAGGGGGGCTGCGTCTTTGCGGGTCTGCACAATCCTTGCGCAAACACTGTGCAATCTCTGGCAAACACGTTGCTTTGGCAGACGCGGCGATGTATCGGGAGGCACTTTTCAAGGGAGGTGAGCAGATGAGCCGAGCATTCGTATTTCCGGGGCAGGGCGCGCAGGTGATCGGCATGGGGGCGGATCTTGCGGCCAACTATCCGGCGGCACGGGCAGTTTTCGACGAGGTGGACGAGGCGCTTGGACAAAAGCTTTCGGCGTTGATCTGGGAGGGCGAGCAGGAGGCGCTGACCCTGACCGAAAATGCCCAACCGGCGCTTATGGCCACGTCGTTGGCGGCCCTGCGCGCGCTTGAGGCCGAAGGCGTGGATCTGGCGCAGGTCGCTGGCCATGTGGCCGGGCATTCCCTGGGGGAATATTCGGCCCTTGCGGCGGCGGGCGCGATCAGCGTGGCAGATACCGCGCGCCTTCTGCGCATTCGGGGACAGGCGATGCAACAGGCGGTGCCGGTGGGTGTGGGCGCGATGGCGGCGCTGTTGGGTCTGGATTTTGAGACAGCCCGCGATGTGGCACAAGAGGCCGCGCAAGGCGAGGTCTGTCAGGCTGCAAATGACAATGATCCGGGGCAGGTTGTGGTATCTGGCCACAAAGGAGCCGTGGAGCGCGCGCTGGATCTCGCCAAGGCGCGGGGGGCGAAACGGGCGATGCTCTTGCCAGTCAGCGCGCCCTTTCATTGTGCCCTGATGGCACCCGCCGCCGAGGTGATGGCGGCGGCCCTGGCGGATGTCACGATCCATGCACCTGTGGTGCCGCTGGTTGCCAATGTGCGCGCCAGCGCCGTGACGGACCCGGCGGAGATCCGCGCGCTATTGGTGGAGCAGGTCACCGGCTCTGTGCGCTGGCGCGAGTCGGTGATCTACATGGCGGCACAAGGTGTCACCGAGATATGGGAGATCGGGGCGGGCAAGGCGCTCTCGGGTATGATCCGGCGCATTGAGCGCGAGATCACCTGCCGCGCGATTGGCACCTCGGAAGAGGTGAAAGCGACGGCCCAAGTCGTCGCCGATATTTGATGCTGTGCAGCGCTAAAGAGAGAAGGACATAAGATGTTTGATTTGACTGGGAAATCCGCGCTTGTGACGGGCGCCTCTGGTGGCATCGGCGCGTCGATTGCGCGCGCGCTGCATGGTGCGGGTGCAACCGTCGGACTAAGTGGCACCCGCGTCGAGCCTCTTGAGACGCTGGCGGCGGACCTGGGCCAGCGCGCGCATGTCCTGCCCTGCAACCTCAGCGATGCCGAGGCGGTCGATGCATTGACCAAGGATGCCATCGCCGCGATGGGCGGGCTCGATATTCTGGTGAACAACGCCGGGATCACGCGTGATCAGCTCTTTATGCGGATGTCGGACAAGGACTGGCATGACGTGCTCGATGTCAACCTGACCTCTGCGATGCGTCTTTGCCGGGGGGCTGTGCGCCCGATGATGAAGGCGCGTTGGGGCCGGATCATCAATATCGGCTCAATCGTCGGGTCGAGCGGCAACCCCGGTCAGGCCAATTATGCCGCTGCCAAGGCCGGGCTGGTGGGCATGACCAAATCCATCGCCGCAGAGGTGGCAAGCCGGGGCATCACCGCCAATGTGGTGGCACCGGGCTTTATCGCAACGCCGATGACCGATAAATTGAGCGAGGATCAGAAGTCCGCGCTTTATGTTCAGATCCCGATGGCCCGTATGGGCACGTCCGAGGAGATTGCGGCGGCTGTTCTTTATCTTGCCAGCCCCGAGGCAGGCTATGTCACAGGCGCCACCCTGCATGTGAATGGCGGGATGTCCATGTACTGAGTCGAGGCTGGTCTCTCCGTCACAATCGGCCCGAGTGAAAGCATTTGCCATTGCCCGCGCATATGCTATAGGCCACCGAGATTAGCCGGAGGGATATGCGGATTCTCCCGGTGGCCTTTGTATGAAGGCAGTCGAGAACCGCCCATTGGGGCATAATCATCGCCACTTCCCGGCTTGGGCGGGGGCAGACAACGGGCAAGACTGCCCAAGACAAAACGAGGAACAAGACATGAGCGATATCGCAGACCGCGTTAAGAAGATCGTTGTGGAACACCTGGGCGTTGAAGAGGACAAGGTTGTCGACAAAGCCTCTTTCATTGACGATCTCGGCGCGGACAGTCTCGACACGGTCGAGCTGGTCATGGCATTCGAAGAAGAGTTCGGCATCGAGATCCCCGATGATGCGGCGGACACGATCCAGACCTTTGGCGACGCGGTCAAGTTCATCACCGAAGCGTCCTGATTTCGCTCCCGCGCGATAGTCCCGCGCGAGAGTCAAGAACCCTGCCAATCGGCAGGGTTCTTTGCGTTTCAGGCAAGGTTGGCGTCACAATCCCGTGAGCCTGATCCGTGTGGCGCGTGCTGCCGGGCACCGTGACGGTGCCATGACATACGGTTAATGGTCCGTTGATACATCCCTTTCCCATTGCTCTGGCCCATCGCTCTGGCCACGGGCAGCACGCATGCGGTGCGGCAAAAGGAAAGGGATATCCATGAACAAGGCAATCACCGACGGCATCGTTTTCATGCCGCAACCCTTCGCAATCGGTCTCGACCAATGGTCGCGCGAGGACGGGCGACCCGGCTCTGACACCTATGCCAATGCCGCCGATTCGGCGTTTGTGCCAGCGGATCAGGATTTCGGCGGGGCGCTGGAGTTGCAAAAGACGCAAAGCGTGCAGCGCTTGCGGTACATGGGCGAGACGCCGATTCTGCCCGGGTGTTATCTTCAGATCCGGGTGCGGATCAAGGCGATTGCGGGCAACCTGCCCAGTGTTCGGATCGCGGCCTTTGCCGGAGGCGCAGGCGGCGTCGCGCTGTCCGGCGTCACCGTGACCGGGCCGCAGGTCGCGCTCACCACCTATGGCGACGTGGTCGAGGTAACGGCCATCGTGGGCACAGGCACCCGGACCGGCGTTGACATGGCCTGGGGACGCGCCGCGATCTTTGGACATTTCGGTCTCGATTTGACTGGCCCGAGTGGGGGCGTGGTTCGGATCGACGATATCGTCATCGAGGATGTCAGCCGGTTTTTTCTGCGCGACGTGATCAGCACCGTCGACGTGCGTGACTATGGCGCGCTTGGCAACGGGGTGGCGGATGATCACGCAGCCTTTGAGGCGGCTGATACCGCGGCCGAAGGGCGAGAGATCATTGTTCCGGCGGGGCAGTATGTTCTAGGTCAGAGCACCACGATCCAGAGCCGTATCCGGTTTGAAGGCACTGTCGAAATGCCCGATGCCGCGATCCTTGCCTTGACCAAGAATTTTGACCTGCCCGCCTATATAGATGCGTTCGGCGACAGCGAACTGGCTTTCAAGAAAGCGTATCAGGCGCTCTTGAACAATCCGGATCATGTCACGCTTGATCTGGCCGGCCGCAAAGTGTCGCTGCGCGCACCTGTCGACATGGCAGCGGCGGTGGTCAATCGGACAACCTACAATCAGCGCCATGTGATCCAGAATGGCCAGATCTCGGTTTTTCCGGGTCCGGCATGGGAGACAGAGGTCATGACCTCGCAGGCCAGCTATGACATCGCCAATTCCAAACGCCTGACCAATGTGACCAATGTGGCCAATATTCCTGTTGGCGCGCTGATCGAAGGCAATGGCGTGGGCCGCGAGGTCTATGTCACCGCCAAGAACGTAGCGGCCCAGCGGCTCGACATCAGCCAGCCGCTTTTCGATGCGGCGGGCACGCAGGTCTATACCTTCCGACGCTTCAAGTATCTGCTGGATTTCAGCGGCTTCGAGGATGTGTCGCGCATGGTGGTCTCCGAGGTGGACTTTCAATGCACCGGCGATTGCAGCGGGGTGCTTTTGCCGCCGCAGGGGTCCGCCAACCATTTCCGCGACTGTTTCTTTACCCGCCCCAAGGATCGCGGCATCACCAGCCATGGCGAGGGCGATCAGGGGATGATGATCGACCGCTGTCAATTCATCTCCAACGAGGGGCCGCTCTTATCGACGGAGCGGCGCTCGATCGGGTTCAACTCAAACGCCAATGACCTCAAGATCCGCGACAATCGGGTGGTTCTCTTTCGCCATTTTGCCGTCATGGCCGGTAGCAGTTCGATCATCTCGGGCAATCATGTGTTTCAGGGCGATAGCGCCACGAACGGTGTGCGTGCGGCGGGGTTGGTTCTGACGCGGATCAACAATCGCGGCACCATCACCGGGAATTACATCGACAACTGTTTTGTCGAATGGGTCAATGAGCATGACGCAGAGCCGGGGTTTGCCAGCGAGTTCTCGTTCAGTGCGCTGAGCATCACGGACAATGTATTTCTGGCCAGTGACATGGCACCTTGGTTCACCTTTCTCGTGGTCAAACCGCATGGGGCGGGGCATTTTCTGGATGGGATGACCGTCACGGGCAATACCTTTCGGACCATCGGGACCATCACGCGGGTCGAGGCGGTCGATACCAGCTTTGCCGACCTTGACTATGACCGGGTGCGCAATGTCACCTTTGCCGACAACAGCTTTCACAATGTGGACATCCCCGTCACGACTCCGCTGGTCATGCAACACACCCAAGCCAGCGCGGCATCGACCTGGGTCGTAGAGCCAGCTCCACGCTTGCCATTCGGCGCCTGGGCGCAGGGGGTCGAGTCGGTCATGGCGGTGGGACCGTTGCGCAATGCGGCGGATGCAGTGATCCACGCCAGCCCCTATTTCGAGGCGCAGCAGGGACCGAACAAGGATCGGATCAATCTGCGTTGGCCGAGCCCGGTGGCGGGCTCCGTGATCTTGCGGCTTCGGATCGACGATCCGCTGTAAGGCGGTCCGGTCTCTGGCGACGCGTCAGAACTGTCGCCAGAGACCCAGTTTCACACCACGCTCATCTTGTCCCGTGAGCGGCAGGATCACGCCGAATTCGAGATGCGCGCCGGGTTTGGTTTCGTAGACAAATGACGGGACAAATCGGCTGTAGGCGCGACCAAAGGACGGGCGCCCGGTCTGGAGTTGCAGGATCGCCTTGCTGCGTTGGGTGGTATTGAGGCCAAAGGTGATGTCGCTTTCCAGCGTCATCCGGCTGTCACCAAAGACCACGGCGCGCCCGTCAAATGCCGCCCAGGCATGACGCCCCCAGAGCGTGAGGCCACGCCCCAATGACAAGCCGGGGCGCAGCGCCGCAGTCTCGTCCACTTCACCGAGGCCAATCTCAAATGCCAGTCTGAGCTTGCGTCCTGCCCGGCCTATCGGCCAGCGGGCAAAGGCAATGCTCTTGGTCATGCGCAGGGTGTCGCCCCCAAGATCCAGCCCCAGCGTCACCCGTTCGGTCAGGCCGTACTCAGCGTAGAGTGTGAAACTCTGTCGGTAGAGACCGAATTCATCCGGCCCCTCCATCTGTCCGGATGTTGCCAGAAAGATTTGGCCCTTGTCACGCAGCCAGGCACCCGCCTCTGCCGTGGTGATCAGCCAAGGCAGCAGCATGAGTGCAAGGGTAAGACATCTCAGCATGGCTACCTCTGCGTTAACCCTCGTTAAAAAGGGTAAAGCGCGGGTTAAGATCGGCGGGGAATTTACCGTTCGGGAACCGCGTGTTACGCTCGCCTTGCAAAGGAGGTCCGCCATGCCCCAGATCAGTACCGTCACCGACCATCAGACCGTGATCACGACATTCGAGGTGACACCCGGTACCTGTCAGGATCTCATGGATCTCCTGACTGCCGCGTACCGCGATTTCATCTCGCATCAACCGGGCTTCATCTCGGCCGGGCTGCATGTGAACGATGCGCAGACCCGGATCGCCAATTACTCGCAATGGCGCGCGCGGGCGGATTTTCAGGCGATGCTGCGAAGTGACGACATGCGCGCCCGCAACCGCGAGATCAACGAACTCTGCAAGAGCTTTGAGCCGGTGATGTATGACGTGGTGGCGACCTTCGGATGAGTGAGGACACCGGACCATCCGACGACCTGATGCGCGAAGTGGCGGCGCTGCGCCGCGAGTTGCAGACCCTGAATGCGCATCGATTCATCCGGGTGCACAATTCATTCCCGCGCATGCTGGCCTTCAATCTGGCGCGGGGGCTGGCCGCGGGGTTGGGCACCGTGCTTGGGGCGACTGTGCTGATTTCGGTGATGATCTGGATGTTGAGCCAGATCGAGTTTCTGCCAATCATTGGCGAATGGGCGGCGCAAATCGCGGCGCAAGTGCGAGACATGCAGAACTGATCCGGTCCTGATCTGGATCATGGTGCTTGTGTCGTCACCGCCCCATAATCGGATTAGTCAAAAGGAAAGGAAACGCCATGTATTCTCACATCTTGGTTCCGGTGTCGTTCGATCAGGAACGTGATTCGGAGGCGGCCCTTCGGGTGGCACGGCTCTTGGCCGAGGAGACCGGACATATCAGCCTTTTGCATGTGATCGAGCAGGTGCCGGGCTATGCGATATCCTACCTGCCACAGGGCTATGTCAACGAGGCGCGCAAGGCAATCGAAGCGGAATTGGCCGATATTGCCGCCACTTTGCCAAATGGCTCCTGTCATGTGGTCGAGGGGCATTCGGGCCGTACCATCCTCGACTGGGCCGAGCGGTACACGCCGGATTGTATCGTGATTGCGAGCCACCGCCCCGGTATGCAGGATCTTTTGCTCGGGTCCACCGCGGCCAAGGTCGTGCGCCATGCCAATTGCGCGGTGCATGTGATCCGCTGAGCCTGTCCTTGGGCGCTCTGGGTTGCACAGAGGGCAGGGCATGCCCACATGCCCTCTGACGCACTAAATAAGGAGAGCGCCCATGCAATGTCCGATAGACGGCACGCAACTGATTCTCGCGGAACGCACCGGGGTCGAGATCGACTATTGCCCGCAATGCCGGGGTGTCTGGCTCGACCGGGGTGAGTTGGACAAGATCATCGACCGCGCAGCGGGCACAGCAGCGGCACCGCAGGCCGCTCCGGATCATGGAGGCCGTGGGTATTCGGACCGGGGCCATTCGGACCATGGGCAATCCCGGCGGAAAAAGCGTGGCGGATTTCTGGAAGACCTCTTCGACTTCTGAGCCTTTGGGTTGAAGCGGGCCCGTGCGGAGGGTAAGGGCAGGGATGGCCCAAGTTCTCACCTTTCTGCTGGCGCTCGCGATTGGCATAACGACACTGATGCCCTCTTCGACGGGCGTTGCGCCACCTATGGGGCTAGACAAGGCGGCGCACGTGCTGGCCTTTGGCCTGCTTGTGCTCCCCATGGCCGCGCGGCATCCCAAGCATTGGCGATTGATCTGGGTCGCGGCGCTGACATATGGCGGCCTGATCGAGATTGTGCAGCCCTATGTGGGGCGTGGCGCCGAATGGGCGGACCTTTTCGCTGACGGTCTCGGGGCTGCCTGCGGCATCGGCCTTGTGCGCCTCTCTCAACGGTGGCGGCCCCTCTGAGGCGACCACCGATTTCGCATTGGGTGTAAAAGAGCCAATTCGAGTAATCTTTTTATGCAATCCCCGGAAACTTTGATTTGGATCAAAAAGCCCCGCTGTCCTAGCCCATAGGTTGTGGTTAAGGCCACTTGTTCGGTGTGATTCTCAGAGGTTCTTTAGTCCCCTTTTTATCCATCCTCTTTGAGTACCTCCGGCATGGCTCTCATAGTCAAGCCCCGGAGTTTTATAAATGAATTTGACCCGCCGCCGCTTTCTGACCATCGCTGCCACAGCCATCGCGGCACCCTCGTTTGCCTTGGCGTCCCAAAGTGCCCGCTGGCAAGGTCGGGCAATGGGTGCGCCCGCCAGCTTGGTTTTGGCAGGACTGAATCCCGAGGCCGCACAGCCTATCTTTGCGGCGTTTGAGGCCGAATTGGATCGGCTTGATCGCTTGTTCAGCCTCTTTCGCCCCGACAGCACTTTGGTTCAGCTCAACCAGACCGGGCGCCTTGTGGCCCCACCGCCCGAGTTCTTTAACGTGATCGACCTGTCGGATCGTCTGAACAAGGCCACAGGTGGCGCGTTCGACCCCACGGTGCAGCCGCTTTTGCAGGCTGGTATGATGGCGCGCGCACGGGCACGGGTCTTCGGGCTCATTGGTTGGGACAAGGTCAAAATTGATGCGCGTGAAATATCCTTTGAGCGCGCCGGCATGGCGCTAACCCTCAACGGAATCGCCCGGGGGTATGTGACAGACCGGATCGCCGCGTTTCTGCGCGCCGAGGGTTTGACCGATGTGCTCATTGACATTGGGGAGTTGCAGGCGATTGGGCGGAACCCAATTGGGAATACTTGGAAGGCGAGGATTAACTCTGCTAATGGTGAGTACGATCATCATGTTGCGCTCTGCAACCGGGCGCTCGCCACCACGAAACCGATGGGCGTTAAAAAATCGGATGACGGCGTGTATATCGTCTGCCCGAATGGCCATCGTCCCCGCCACAAGATCGTCAGCGTCTCGTCCCCCTCTGCGGCCGTGGCCGACGGGCTTTCCACCGCGATTGCGCTCATGCGGCGAGAACATGCGATTGTGGCGGTCGAACAGTTTCCGGGCACCCGAATCGAAATGATCGCCTGAGACAGCGAACATCGCAGAGAGAATGCGATGCAGACATGGCGACCCCGGGAGGACTTGAACCCCCAACCCCAGACTTAGAAGGTCCGTGCTCTATCCAGTTGAGCTACGGGGCCATATCAGTCTGATAACGGTTCGGAAAACGGTGCGCAACCACGCTCCCCCTGTCCAGCCACCTGTTCTGATTCCTCTTTTCGTTCCGACCGGATGCGCAGGCGCCCACCGCTCCGTCAACCGCGTCACGGGTGCGTCACGGGACCGTTGCGCGGGGATTAATCCGTCCCAAAGGGCTCCATGTCGTAGACAACATGCGCGAGATAGAGCCCATAGGGCGGGCAAACCGGACCGCAGGCGGCGCGGTCGCGGGCGTCAAGCGCGCCGCGCACCTGATCGGGATGCCACGATCCCGCCCCCACGCGTTCGAGCGTTCCAACGATGCTGCGGACCTGGTTGTGCAAAAAGGACCGCGCCCGCAATTGGAAATGGATCTCCATTCCGGTGGGCGTGGAATGTTCTGAAATCTCTATCGAGTCCAATGTCTTGATCGGGCTGGCCGCCTGACAGATGGTCGAGCGGAAGGTGGTGAAATCATGCGTGCCGATGAGATGCGCCGCGCCCGCCCGCATCGCGTCGATGTCCAGCATTGGGCGCACATGCCAGACGCGCCCCTGATCGAGTGTGACCGGCGCCCGGCGTGACAGGATGCGAAAGAGATACTGCCGCTCGGTTGCGGAGAATCGCGCGTGCCAGTCCTCGGGGACACGCGCACAGCCAGTGATTGCGACGGGCAGCGGCTTGAGGTGGTAATTGAGGGCCTCTGACAGGCGAAACGTCCCCCAATCCCGCGGCAGATCGCAATGCGCGACCTGCGCCAGCGCATGCACCCCGGCATCCGTGCGCCCGGCGGCAGCGATGGTGTGTGGGCCCGGTTCAATGCGTCCGAGCGCCGCCTCGATTGCGCCTTGAACCGACGGGTGGTCAACCTGCCTCTGCCAGCCGGCAAAGGGCGCGCCGTCATATTCGATCTTGAGGGCATAGCGGGGCATGGTGCGACTTGGCTTGCTTCTGGATTGGGTGTCATCTGGCCCGAAATACCTCGGGGGGCCGGGGGCAGCGCCCCCGTCAACGGGCGGATTAATAGTCGGCGTTGCCGCCCTGTTGCCAGGATTTCACCAGATTGCCGAACCGGGTGAACTGAGCCTCAAAGCTCAACTCGACCGTGCCAATCGGGCCGTGACGCTGTTTGCCGATGATGACGTCCGCCTTGCCATGCAGGCGCGACATCGCCTCTTGCCATTCGGCCATCTTGTCCATTTCGTGATCGCCCGGCTTTTCGCGTTCCTTGTAATATTCCTCGCGGAACACGAACATCACCACATCTGCGTCCTGTTCGATAGAACCGGATTCGCGCAGGTCCGACAATTGCGGCCGCTTGTCCTCGCGGTTCTCGACCTGACGCGAGAGCTGCGAGAGCGCGACCACGGGGATATTAAGTTCCTTGGCTATCGCCTTGAGTCCCATAGAAATTTCGCCAATCTCCTGCACACGGTTGTCGGACGAGCCGCGCACCAGTTGCAGGTAGTCGACGATCAGCAGGTCAAGACCATGGGTCCGTTTGAGCCGCCGCGCGCGGGCCGCAAGCTGCGAAATCGGGATGGCGGCGGTGTCGTCAATATAGAGCGGGCAGGATTCGAGCGTCTTGGCAGCCTCGACAAAGCGGCGGAATTCGCTTTCGTCCATATCGCCCTGACGAATTTTATGCGACGAGATTTCCGAGGCTTCGGCCAGCACCCGGCCTGCCAATTGTTCGGCGCTCATCTCGAGCGAGAAAAAGCCCACGACGCCCCCATCCACCGCACCTTCGGTGCCATCGGGCAGGGTGCCGCGGCGATAGGCCTTGGCCACGTTGAAGGCAATATTGGTGGCCAGCGAGGTCTTGCCCATCGACGGGCGACCGGCGAGGATCAGAAGGTCGGATTTGTGCAGCCCGCCCAGTTTGCCATCGAGATCGACCAGCCCGGTCGAGATGCCCGCCAGCCCGCCTTCGCGCTGATAGGCGGCATTGGCCACATTAACAGCGTCAGTTACCGCCTTGAGAAAGCTTTGAAATCCGCTTTCGGACTGGCCCTGTTCGGCCAATTGATAGAGCTTTTGTTCGGCCTCGACGATCTGATCCTTGGGCTCGCTATCCACGTTGACGCGCGCGGCCTTGCCCGCGATATCATGGCCAAGGGCAATCAGGGCGCGGCGGATCGCGAGGTCATAGATCATCTGCGCATAGTCGCGCACCGCAAAGGTTGAAATCGCAGCGCCTGCCAGTTTGGCGAGATAGGCGGGACCGCCAAGCTCTTTCAATCCCTCATCATTCTCCAGGAATGCGCGCAGGGTCACGGGCGAGGCGAGGTTGTTCTTGGCAATGCGGGCGGCGGCGGTCTCAAAGATGCGGGCATGCACCGGATCGTAGAAATGCTGTGGCCCGATGATGGCGGCGATGCGATCATAGACGTCATTATTGGTCAGAATCGCGCCGAGGAGTTGCTGTTCGGCCTCGATGGAATGCGGCACGCTATCGGCGGATTGAATCTCTGCTCCGGTCGGATTGAAAGCGCTGATTTCATTCATGCCTGCGGTCCCCGTCTATCGGTTTTTTATCGGTATCGTTTCGGTCGTCTTGGTTCGCGTGTTCTAGGCCAATCCCGCGACGCCCGCCACTTGTATAACTCTGTGGACCTTTGGCGGGATAAGCCGGTGGATAGGCGCGCGCCGCAAACGGGGCACCCGCATCCTGTGGCCTCATCGCTTTAGCCTACCACATCTGGACGCGCTTTGCGATTCGAGAGATGGGTTATCCCCACCCCCTGAGGACAAGTTTATTTCTTGTGTGCCGCCTGCCACTTACGCGGATCGCGCAGGAAATCCTCGACCGCGTTCAGGGTTGCGGCATCGAAAATGGCCTGCGCGCGTGCCTCGGACAGAACATCCCACCAAGTGCAGAGGTGATGCAGCGCGATACCGTGATCGCCAAGGGTTTTCTCGGTCTCGGGGAAGATGCCGTAGTAAAATATCACTGCTGTGTGGCCGCAGGTGGCCCCCGTTTCGCGGATGGCATCCACGAAGCTCAGCTTTGAGCCGCCATCGGTGGTCAGATCCTCGACCAAAAGGACGCGCTGCCCCTCGGTCATGGCGCCTTCGATACGGGCGTTGCGCCCGTAGCCCTTGGGTTTCTTGCGCACATAGGTCATCGGCAGGGCCATGCGCTCGGCCACAAGGGCGGCAAAGGGAATGCCCGCCGTCTCGCCGCCCGCGATATTGTCGAACGCCTCGAACCCGGCCTCACGCATCACGGTGATGGTGAGAAAATCCATCAGCGTCGCGCGGATGCGCGGGTAGCTGATGAGCTTGCGGCAGTCGATATAGGTGGGCGAGGGCAGGCCGGAGGCCAGCGTAAAGGGCTCGGCCGCGTTGAAATGCACCGCGCCGATTTCCAGCAGCATCCGGGCGGTGAGGCGGGCGATTTCGTCCTTGGGTGGGTAGGTGGCGGGGATCATGGCGTGGTCCTTGGGTTGAGCAGTGCGCCGAAGAGTTATGAGGCCTCCGGCGAGAGTATTGAGGGAACGATGAAACTCAGGTCACGCGCCAATCGAGCGCGAAGCCGGGGTCAAAGACGGTGACGGGGCCGTCGCCGGTGTCGATCTTTTCGGGGTAGGTGACCGCATCGCCCTTGGTCAGGGTCAGCGTGGCCTCATTGGCGGGCAGGCCATAGAAGGCAGGGCCGTTGAGCGAGGTAAAGCCCTCGAGCCGCTCAAGCGCGCCCTCGACCTCGAACACATGCGCAAGGATGGACATCGTATTGGTCGCGGTGAAACACCCCGCGCAGCCACAGGCGCTTTCCTTGAGCGGATCGATATGCGGCGCGCTGTCGGTGCCGAGGAAAAACCGCGCATCGCCAGAGGTGGCGGCGGCGCGCAGAGCGAGGCGGTGCTCCTCGCGCTTGGCCACGGGCAAGCAGTAATAATGCGGCTTGATCCCGCCCACGAGGATATGGTTGCGGTTGATCACGAGGTGATGCGTGGTGATCGTGGCCCCAAGGTCTTGATCATGGGCGCGCACATAGTCGACGCCATTGGCGGTCGTGATATGTTCCATCACGACGCGCAAACCGGGGGTGGCGCGGCGCACGGGATCGAGCACGCGGTCGATAAAGACCGCCTCGCGGTCGAAGATATCAACGCTCGGGTCCGTCACTTCGCCATGCACGCAGAGCGGCAGGCCGATGTCGGCCATCTTTTCCAGCACGCCGCGCACCTTGTCGAAATCGCGCACACCGCTCGCGGAATTGGTGGTGGCCCCGGCGGGATAGAGCTTGACCGCCGAGATAAGCCCCGCGGCATGGGCGGCCGCCACATCCTCTGGATCGGTCTCTTCGGTCAAATAGAGCGTCATCAGCGGGGTGAAATCCGTGCCCTCGGGCATCGCGGCCATGATCCGTGCGCGGTAGGCGGCGGCATCCTGTCCGGTGACCACCGGCGGCACCAGATTGGGCATCACGATGGCGCGGGCGAAATGGCGCGTGGTTTCAGGCAGGACGGCGCGCAGCATCGCGCCATCGCGCAGATGCAGGTGCCAATCGTCGGGGCGGCGGAGGGTCAGGGTCTGGGTCATGCGCTCGCGCATACACAATCGGACCGCCCAAGACCAGAGAGTCGGCGCGGGCCCGTCCTATTCTTCCTGCATCCGCGTTTGCATGAGCTTCAATGCCTTGCGAAACCGTGGGCCACCGACGCCGCGCGCAATGGCGTTTTGACAGTGCAGGATTGTCAGGTGCGGTCGCTCCTCAGCCATCAGCCGTTGCAGAACACTCACGAGATAGGGCGTATCCTCGCGCCGCTTGCGATAGAGTTGCGCGAGGCTGAGGCGTGTCAGCTTATCGGCACTGACCTGCGCCAGCAGACGAAAGATCACCCCCATCCGCAACAAGGCCGGCTCTATCTGATAGCCCAGATAGCGAGTGCGGAACTTCATCACGTTGGGGCGGGTAAAGAGCGCGGCATGCATCGCATCAAGCTCGATCTCGGGATCATAGAGCAGCACCGCCGAGGCGGCGGCATCCAGCATGTCGGGCGCATAGCCGTAGCGGTCGCTGAACGAGGCCCGGCGCATCCGCAGGAACCTGTCGTCCCATTCGGCCACGCGCGGATCGAGCGTCGCCTGCGGGCTGAGCATCACCACCTTGGCACCGGGGGCGGCCACCGAAAACGCCGCCGCCGCATAGCCGCAGGGGCCGGCCCCGTAAAAGATCACCTGCTCGAACTCGTCAAAGAATCCGTCGTCGATCAACCGGTCGAAATAGCCATAGACCCGGCTGTCGCGAAACCATGTATCCTGTGCGCTGATCAGGCAGAGATGCGACCAGCCAAGCGCTTTGGTCATCGACCAGCCCAGCGGTTGCGATTGCGGCGACAGGTCCGGCAGTCGGGAAAAGCATTCGAACGTCACCAGCAATGTCGGCTTGCGCTCGATCAGGACCGCGACATGTTTGTCTCCCAACCGCTCGGCATAGCCGTCGTCGCCAGCGAGGTCGTTGGCACGTTCGCACCACTCTGCCCAGCCAAGACCAGAGAGATCGGCATCAAAAATATCGGCGTTGTCCTGCATGATCACTCGTGCCCTCGGTCGTGTCGGAACCGTTCGACTGCGGTCCTGTTGGTATATAGACTGTTCCTGAAATCGGGCAAAACTTTGGAGAAACCAAGGGCTTTCCGGGGGAGGCTCCCACGATTGTGTGAGCGGGCCGCCCTTGACCCGCCGGGGGTTGCGATGCAGTTCTGGTGCACGCAGTGAAAACCGGAGGCAAGAGCGTGCAGACCCCCACATCCATTGACGCGGTGCAAAGCCTGCTGGCCGGGCAGGATTATGTCTGCGGGCGGGCGCTTGGCACCGTGACCTATCTGGCCTTGACGCTTGGTCGACCGCTCTTTCTTGAGGGCGAAGCCGGGACGGGCAAGACCGAGATCGCCAAGGCCTTGGCCAAGGCGCTGGGGCGGCGATTGATCCGGTTGCAATGCTACGAGGGGCTGGATGCGGCGAGCGCGGTCTATGAGTGGAATTTCACCGGGCAGATGATCGCCATCCGCGCCGCCGAGGCGTCGGGGGGCGTGGACCGGGGCCATCTCAAGGACGAACTGTTCACCCAAGAGTTCCTCATAGAGCGTCCGCTTTTGCAGGCGATGCGCCCGCAACCGGGTGGCGCGCCGGTGCTCCTCATTGACGAGATCGACCGCACCGACGAGCCGTTCGAGGCGTTTCTCCTGGAGGCGCTCAGCGATTTTCAGGTGACGATTCCAGAATTGGGCACGATCCACGCACCCGAGCCGCCGATTGTCATCCTCACCTCCAACCGCACCCGCGAGGTGCATGACGCATTAAAGCGGCGGTGCCTCTATCATTGGGTGGATTACCCGACGTTTGACCGGGAGATCGAGATTCTGCACGCCCGCGCGCCTGAGGCCGCAGAGGTGCTCAGCCGCGAGATCGTGGCCTTTGTGCAGCGGTTGCGCACCGAGGATCTCTTCAAGAAACCGGGGGTGGCGGAGACCATTGATTGGGCCAAATGCCTGCTGGCGCTTGATGTGATAGCGCTCAGCCCCGAGGTGATTGCAGATACGCTGGGGGCAATCCTGAAATATCAGGATGACATCTCAAAATTGCAGGGCTCCGAGGCCAAGCGCCTGCTGGATGAGGTGCGTGCGGGGTTGGAGTCGCAATAATGGGCAAAACGCAGCACTTGCGCATCCTTCAACCGCATCCCGGACTATACGCCTATTACGATGGCCGGGTGCCGGGTTACCGATTCATGGAGGGTGACAACTGGGTTGACGAAGGGGCAATCGGTCTGGGTATTGCCACCTATGCGCTGGTCGCAGGACAATCGGCGCTGGTGTATGATACCAGCGTTTCATCCGAGCATGGCGCGGCAATACGGGCGCATCTTGAGCAGATGGGTGTTACCGAATTCACGGTCATCTATAGCCATTGGCATCTGGATCATGTTGCCGGCACGTCAGCTTTTGCCGACTGCGAGGTGATTGCAAACGCGCGCACGGCTGCGCATCTTGCAGACCGGCGTGAAGCGATTGAAGCGGGCACCTATCATGGCCTGCCAGAGATCAAGCCGCTGATCCTGCCGACGCAGGTCTTTTCCGGGCAGTTTGACATGATATTTGGCGACCAGAGGGTCACGCTGATCGAGGCCAATATTCACAGCGATGATGCCACAGTGCTGTGGTTGCCAGAGCGGCGGATTTTGCTGGCAGGTGACACCGTCGAGGATTGTGTGACCTATGTGGATGAGCCTGCGGATTTCGCCGCGCATTTACGAGATCTCGATCGGTTGGCCGCGCTTGAGCCGCAGTTTGTGCTACCGGATCACGGGGCACCGGACATTTTGGCGCGCGGTGGGTATGACCCCGAGGTTATCCGCGCGACGCAACGCTATATTCGTTGGCTTATGGGACTAGAAGCGGCACCAGAGAAATGCGTGACACCGCTGCAAGAGATCATCGCGGATGATCTGGCGACCGGTATTTTGGAATGGTTCGCGCCCTACGCCGATATCCATGCCCAGAATGTTCAACGAACCCTAGAGTTATATGGGCATGACTGAGCTGCCGACCCTCGAATTGCCGGACGATCCCAAGCTCACGCATAACATCACGCATTTCGCGCGGGCCTTGCGGGCGGCGGGGTTGCCAATCGGCACTGGTCGGGTGCTGGATGCGATCCGCGCCGTGGCGGTTGCCGGATTTTCCAGCCGGAGTGATTTCTTTTACACGCTGCGCGCCTGCCTCGTGACGCGACCCGAGCATCTGGTTGTTTTCGCGCAGATTTTTCGCCTCTATTGGCGCGATCCGCGCTACATGGAGCATATGATGGCGATGATGCTGCCCGCTATCCGGGGCGTGCAGGAGGACCGCAGCGCGCAGGCGGCGGAAAAGCGTGCAGCCGAAGCGCTCTTGGACGGGGTGACACGCGACGCGCCACAGATCGAAGAGCACGACAGCGATGAGGTGCAGATCGACGTAGACGCCAGCGCCACCCTCTCGGGCGAGGAACGGCTGCGCACCCTCGATTTTGAGCAGATGAGTACGGCAGAGGTCGCACAAGCAAAACGTATGCTCGCGCGGCTGACCTTGCCGGTCAAACCCTTTGCGTCGCGTCGTGGTATGGCCGCGTTCAATGGTCGCCGGGTTGATGCGGGCCGGACCCTGCGCGCGGCGCTGCGCCATGGTGGCGAAATGCGACGCATTCACCTGCAAAAGCCGCGCGAGCGCTGGCCCAATCTTGTGGTGCTTTGCGATATCTCAGGCTCTATGAGCCAGTATAGCCGGATGGTTTTGCATTTTCTCCATGCCGTTGCCAATCAAAAGGGCGCGGGCTGGGCGCGGGTGCATGCCTTTACCTTTGGCACGCGGTTGACCAACATCACACGGCAATTGGCGACGCGGGATGTCGATGCGGCCCTTGCCGCCGCCGGAAAACAGGCGCAGGATTGGGAGGGCGGCACGCGCATCGGCGCTTGTCTGCACGATTTCAACCGCGACTGGTCACGGCGGGTGATGGGGCAGGGGGCGGTGGTGCTCTTGATCACGGACGGTTTGGACCGTGATGCGCCTGAGGCGCTCAGCCATGAGATGGAGCGGCTGCATCTATCAGCGCGGCGGCTCATATGGCTCAACCCGCTGCTTAGGTGGGAAGGCTTTGCGCCGAAGGCCCAAGGCATCCGAGCGATGCTGCCGCATGTGGACGCCTTACGCGCCGGCCATTCCATCGCCACGCTGGAGGAGCTGGCCGAGGCCATCTCGCGCCGCGACGACAGTGGCGAAAAGGCGCGGCTGATGGCGGCGATGCAGGGGAGATGAGCAAAATGGATCGCTTTGACAACATCCCGGAAACCGCGCTGGCGTGGTATCGGGCGGGCAAGGGGGCGGCCTTGGCCACGGTGGTCGAAACCTGGGGCAGTGCGCCGCGCCGGGTGGGGAGCCAACTGGCGATTTCCGGAGAGGGTGAGATTGCCGGGTCGGTATCGGGTGGTTGCGTCGAGGGCGCTGTGGTGGCCGAGGCGCTTGACGCAATAGAGGCGGGCAAGCCGGTGGAGCTGCACTACGGCGTGTCGGATGGCGATGCTTTTGCCGTGGGGCTCGCCTGTGGCGGCACGATCCGCGTGTTGGTGGAACCAATCGGATCGGTGATGCCCGAGGATCTGCTGGCGGATCTGGTTTTGGCACGGGATGCCCGTATTCCCGTGGCCTATGTCACCGGGCGGGACGGACAGCGATTGGAGCGCGAGGGGCACGGCGCGCGGTTCCGCATGGACCGCTCTGGCTTTGAGGAGGATGGCGAGACATTCGTGGCCATTCACAACCCGCCGCTGCGCCTGATCATCGTGGGGGCGGTGCATATTGCGCAGGCCCTCGTGCCGATGGCGCGGATTGCGGGCTATGATCCGCTGCTGATTGATCCGCGTGAGAGCTTTGCGTCAGAGGCGCGGTTTCCGGGCGAGATTGTGCTGCACGACTGGCCGGATGAGGGCGTGCGTGCCTTTGGTCTGGATGCCCGCACCGCATTGGTTTTGCTGACCCATGACCCCAAGCTGGATGATCCGGCACTGATCGAGGCGCTGCGCTCGGAGGTGTTTTACATCGGCGCGCTGGGATCGATCCGCACCCATGCCAAGCGGGTGGCGCGGTTGCAGGAGGTCGGGTTCTCAGAGGCTGACATCTCTCGCATACATGGCCCCATCGGTCTCGATATCGGCGCGGCTGGCCCGTCTGAGATCGCGGTGAGCATCCTGGCCGAGATGACCCGCGTGCTAAGGAAAGGCGCATGAAATTCGGCCCCGTGCCGCTGGATCAGGCCGAGGGCGGCATTCTGGCGCATTCCGAACAGGTGGCCGGGGGGCGGTTGCGCAAGGGTGTCGTGCTCGATGCTACGCAGATCGCGGCCTTGCGCGCAGCGGGCTATGCTGCGGTTACGGTGGCCGTTCTCGATGCGCAGGATGTCCACGAGAACGCAGCGGCAGAGGCCCTGGCGACGGCCCTGCGCGCAACGACCCCCGACCTTGCCCTGAGCACGCCCTTCACCGGTCGCGTCAACCTGAGTGCCGAGCGGCCCGGTGTGGTCTGTCTTGATGTCGCGGCCATCCATGCGGCCAATGCGGTCGATCCGATGATCACAGTGGCCACCGTGGCGCAGCATCATCAGATCCACGCAGGCGGCATGATCGCGACGGTCAAGATCATCGCCTACGGCGTGCCTCGCGCGGCGCTGGAGCGCGCGGCAGAGGCGGCGCAGGGCGCGGTGCGGCTGGCGGTGGCACAGTACCGCACGGCGAGCCTGATCATCACCGATGTCCCCGGCGGGCCGGGAGACAAGGGGCGCGATGCGATTGCGGCGCGTGTCACCGGGCTGGGCATGGAGATGGTGGAAACGGTGCTCTGTGCGCATGACGAGGCGGCGCTGGCGGCGGCGATCACCAGCGCCAAGGGTGAGATTGTGCTGATTCTCACCGCTTCGGCCACGTCGGACCCGTTTGATACCGCCCCTCAGGCGCTACGCGCGGCGGGCGGACAGGTCGAGCGGTTTGGCATGCCGGTGGATCCGGGCAATCTGCTCTTTCTGGGCCGCTTGGGCGCGCGGCCTGTCATTGGCCTGCCCGGATCAGCGCGTAGCCCGGTTCTACATGGGGCCGACTGGGTTCTGGCGCGGGTCGCCTGCGGTCTGCCCTGCGGGGCGGCAGAGATTGCGGCGATGGGCGTGGGTGGCCTGCTCAAGGAAATTCCCACCCGACCACAGCCGCGCCGGGCCGGGCGCAGCTGAGGCCAAAGAAATCGGGTTCTCAAGTCGCGGGAGGCATGCTTTAGTCGCACTGGACAGCGAGGCCTTTCCTACTAAGGTCTCAGAGGGAGACGAACACATCAAACCGGGAGGAGCCAATGCCTGAGGTCAAAATGACCGTGAATGGCAAGCCAGCGTCGGGCCAGATCGAGGGCCGCACGCTTCTTGTCGAATTTCTGAGAGAGACGCTTGGCCTGACGGGCACGCATGTGGGCTGCGACACCAGCCAGTGTGGCGCCTGCGTGGTGCATGTGGATGGCAAGGCAGTGAAATCCTGCACCATGTTCGCCGCCGAGGCGGAAGGCGCCGAGATCACAACCATCGAGGCCATGGCCGAACCTGACGGCACGCTGCATCCGATTCAGCAGGCGTTTCAGGATCACCATGGGTTGCAATGCGGCTTTTGCACGCCGGGCATGGTGATGTCGGCGGCGGCCCTCTTGGCTGAGAACCCGACGCCGACAGAGACCGAGGTGCGCGATTACCTAGAGGGGAATATCTGCCGCTGCACCGGCTATCACAACATCGTCAAGGCGATCTTGGCGGCGAGCGGTCAGGACGTGAGCCGTATCGCCGCGGAATAAGGTGCATTTGGGGGCGCTGCCCCCGCGCCTGCGGCGCCCCCCGGGATATTTCGGGCAAGAAGAAAGCGCTGCGGGTGATCATGGGGGTGACCCCGTTCGATCAGGGAGGAGAATGACATGCCGAAAGACGGAGGCATTGGGGCCGCGACCCCGCGCCGCGAGGATATCCGGTTTCTGACCGGGAATGGCCATTACACCGATGACATCAACCTGCGCGGGCAGGCCTATGTGCATTTCCTGCGCTCGGATGTGGCGCATGGGCGGCTGAACAAGGTCGACACGAGCGCCGCCGAGGGGATGCCCGGCGTGATCCGCATCTTTACCGGTGCGGATTTCGAAGGCATCGGCGGGTTGCCCTGCGGCTGGCAGGTGACGGACCGCTTCGGCGAGGTGATGCAGGAGCCGGGCCATCCGGTTCTGGCGCGTGGCAAGGTGCGCCATGTCGGCGATCCGATTGCCGCAGTGGTGGCCGAGACCTATGCGCAGGCGCGCGACGCCGCTGAGGCGATTGTCCTCGACATCGAGGAATTGCCTGCTGTCGTGGACATGAAGAAGGCGCTCGAGGACGGCGCGCCCAAGGTGCACGACGACCTCAAGAGCAACCTGTGTTATGACTGGGGCTTTGTCGAAGAGAACAAGGCGGCGGTGAACGAGGCCTTTGAGACGGCCGCGCATGTCACCTCGCTCGAGTTGATCAACAACCGCCTGATTGCCAATCCGATGGAACCGCGCGTGGCGGTCGGCGATTTCAACCGCTCGACAGGCGATCATACCCTCTACACCACCTCGCAGAACCCGCATGTGATCCGCCTCTTGATGGGCGCCTTCGTGCTGGGCATCCCGGAGCACAAATTGCGCGTGGTGGCCCCCGATGTGGGCGGTGGTTTCGGCTCCAAGATCTTTCACTACGCGGAAGAGGCGTTCTGCACCTTTGCCGCCAAGGCACTCAATCGCCCGGTGAAATGGACCTGTTCGCGCTCTGAGGCCTTCATGACCGATGCGCATGGGCGCGACCATGTGACCAAGATCGAATTGGCGCTGGATGCGGACAACAACTTTACCGCCATCCGCACCGATACCCATGCGAATATGGGGGCGTATCTGAGCACCTTTGCGCCGTCGGTGCCGACTTGGCTGCATGGCACGCTGATGGCGGGCAATTACCGCACACCGCTGATCTATGTGAACGTCAAGGCGGTGTTTACCAACACCGTGCCGGTTGATGCCTATCGCGGCGCGGGCCGCCCCGAGGCGACCTATCAATTGGAGCGGGTCATCGACAAGGCGGCGCGGGAATTGGGGGTCGATCCGATCGCGCTGCGCCGCCAGAACTTTATTACGGAATTCCCCTATGCCACGCCCGTGGCGGTGGAATATGACACAGGCGATTATCACGCAACCATGGACAAGCTCGAAGAGATCGCTGATTTCAAGGGCTTTGAGGCGCGACGCACGGCGAGCGAAGCCAAGGGCAAGCTGCGCGGTCTGGGCATCAATTGCTATATCGAAGCCTGCGGCATCGCGCCCTCGAACCTTGTCGGGCAATTAGGCGCGCGCGCGGGCCTATATGAGAGTGCCACCGTGCGGGTCAATGCAACGGGTGGTCTGGTGGTGATGACCGGCTCACACAGCCACGGGCAGGGGCATGAGACCTCATTCGCGCAGGTTGTGGCCGAGATGATCGGCATTGACGCCAATATGATCGAGATCGTGCATGGTGACACCGCCAACACGCCGATGGGCATGGGCACCTATGGCTCCCGGTCTATCGCTGTCGGGGGCTCGGCTATGGTGCGGGCGACCGAAAAGATCATCAACAAGGCCAAGAAGATCGCGGCGCATCTGATGGAGGCATCGGATGCCGATATCGAACTCAAGGATGGCAAGTTCAGCGTTGCGGGCACGGATAAATCCGTGGCCTGGGGCGATGTGACCCTCGCCGCCTATGTGCCGCACAACTATCCGCTGGCGGATATCGAGCCGGGGCTGGAAGAGACGGCGTTTTACGATCCGTCGAATTTCACCTATCCCTCCGGGGCCTATGCCTGCGAAGTCGAGGTCGATCCCGAAACCGGCAAGGTCACAATCGAGCGATTCTCCGCTGCGGATGACTTCGGCAATATCATCAACCCGATGATCGTGTCGGGGCAGGTGCATGGCGGTATCGGGCAGGGGATTGGGCAGGCGCTGCTCGAGGCTTGCGTCTATGATGAGAACGGTCAGCTTCAGACCGGGTCTTACATGGATTATGCCATGCCGCGTGCCGATGATGTCCCGTTCTATCAGGTCGATCATTCCTGTCAGACGCCCTGCACGCACAACCCCTTGGGCGTCAAGGGCTGTGGCGAGGCGGGGGCGATCGGCAGCCCGCCTGCGGTGGTCAACGCGGTGATTGATGCGCTGCAACGCTCGGGCCGGAACGTCACCCATATTGATATGCCGCTGTCGCCATCGCGCGTCTGGCAAGCGATGCAAGGGTAAGGAGAACGATCATGTATGCATTCGATATCGAACGTCCCGCCACCATCGCGGATGCCATCGCGGCCCTCGGGTCTGAGGAGGCGCAGGCGCTGGGCGGGGGGCAGACCCTGATCCCGACGCTCAAGCAACGGCTGGCGGCACCCGCCAAGCTGGTGTGCCTCTCGGCGATCAAGGAGATGCAGGGGATTTGCAGCGCCGACGACGGCGCGCTCTGCATCGGTGGGGGAACCACCCATGCCGCTGTGTCCGCAGGGGCCGGGGCCTATCCGGCGCTTGCTGCGCTGGCGGGTCATATCGGTGATCCGGCGGTGCGCAACCGTGGCACCATCGGCGGTAGCCTCGCCAATAACGACCCCTCGGCCTGCTACCCGGCGGCGGTGCTGGGATCGGGGGCGACGGTGATCACGTCAAATCGCAGCATCGCGGCGGATGACTATTTTCAGGGCATGTTCACCACCGCGCTTGAAGATGGAGAGATCATCACCGAAGTGCGGTTTCCGGTGCCGGAAAAGGCCAACTACCAGAAGTTCGAGCAACCCGCCTCACGCTTTGCCCTCGTCGGCGTGTTTGTCGCGAAATATGCGGACGGCGTGCGCGTGGCGGTGACCGGTGCCTCGGAAGACGGGGTGTTCCGCTGGGCCGAGGCTGAGGCGGTGCTCACGGCCAACTTCGCGCCGGAGGCTCTCGAAGGGCTGACGCTCTCGGGCGATAGCATGATCTCGGACATGCATGGCTCGGGGGCCTACCGCGCGCATCTGGTGGGGGTGATGACCCGCCGCGCGGTTGCGGCGGCAAGCTGAGCGCTGTTACACTGCGGTGAGGTTTGAAATGGCGGGTCTCAAGACCCGCCATTTTCGTGAGGGACAGGGGGCGAGATGCAAGAAATCGACAATCCGTGGCGTGGTGAGGGCTTGCCCGAGGCCGTGCTGACCGGCGCGCCATGGCCGAGCGTCGATGTGGACGCGGTGCGCGCGCTCTTGGGGCGCTGTCCGGCGGCGACAGAGACCCCGCTGGTGCCGGTCATGGGGTTTGGGCCAAAAATCTGGGCCAAGGACGAACGCGGGCGCATGGGGCTGGGCAGTTTCAAGGCGCTGGGCGCGGCCTATGTGATCGCCCATGAAGCGGCAGAGACCGGGCCCGAAGATATGAGCCGCGCGCTTGTGGGGCGCAGCTATGTGACGGCGAGTGCGGGCAATCACGGCATGTCTGTCGCGGCGGGGGCGCGGCTCTTTGGCGCGCGGGCGGTGATCTATCTGGCCGAGACCGTGCCCGAGAGTTTTGCCGCGCGGCTGCGGGCCAAAGGGGCCGACGTGGTGCGAGAAGGGCAAGATTACGAGGCCAGCATGGTCGCGGCGGGGCGCGCGGCGATGGAGAACGACTGGACCCTATTGTCAGACAGTTCCTGGCCGGGATATTTCGATCTGCCGCACCGGTTGATGGAGGGCTATCTGGCCATGGCCGAAGAGGCCGCGCGCCAAATACCCGAGGCACCAACGCATATTCTGCTACAGGCGGGCGTTGGCGGGCTGGCCGGGGCCTGTGCGGCATGGTTCCGGCAGGTCTGGGGCGATGCGCCCCGGATCATTGTGGTCGAGCCTGACCGCGCGCCAGCCCTTTACGAGAGCATTCGCGCAGGCCGTCCACTGGAGACAACTGGACCTGCCTCCACCATGGGGCGGCTCGATTGCAAGGTGCCGTCGCTGATTGCGCTCAAGGGATTGGCGCGGGACGCGGATGCGTTCGTGACGATCACGGATCAAGAGGCCGAGGCGGTGCTGGCTGGATTGGCAGCACAGGGATTGGCCACGACGCCGTCGGGCGCGGCGGGTTTGGCGGCGCTGCCGGGACTCGCGCTCGGCGCGGACGCTCGGGTGCTCTGCATCCTGAGCGAAGGACCAGAGGCATGAGGCGCGGGTTTTCGCAGGCAGAGTTCCGGGCGCGGCTGCGCGCGGCGCAATTCGGCATGGCCGAGGCAGGGCTTGGCGCGCTCTTGCTGACGACAGAGCCGGAAATCCGCTATTTCACCGGATATCTCACGCGGTTCTGGGAAAGCCCAAGCCGTCCGTGGTTTTTGATCCTGCCTGCTTCGGGTGATCCGGTGGCGGTGATCCCCACGATTGGAGCGCCGCTGATGGCGCGGACAGGGCTGCGCGATATTCGCACTTGGGCGGCCCCGGACCCCGAGGATGATGGCGTGTCGCTGCTGGCCGAGACGCTGCGCGAGATTGGCGGCCCCGTGGGTGTGCCCTCGGGCCCCGAGAGCCATGTGCGCATGCCCTTGGCGGATTTCGAGCGGGTGAAACGTGCGAGTGCTCTGGCGTTTCGCGATGATGCCGGGATCATGGCGGGGCTGCGCGCCGTCAAATCCGAGGCCGAAATCGTCAAGATCGCGCATATCTGCGATATCGCCGGGCGCGCCTTTGACCGGGTGGCCGAGATTGCAGAGCCCGGCGTGCCGCTCTGCGCGGTGTTTCGCGATTTCCAGCGGCTTTTGCTCGAAAAGGGCGCTGATTGGGTGCCGTATCTGGCCGGAGGCGCCGGGCCATTGGGCTATGGGGATGTGATCTCGCCCGCCGGCGACACGCCGCTGGCAGCGGGCTATGTGCTCATGCTCGACACCGGCGCGGTCTGGGACGGGTATTTCTGCGACTATGACCGGAATTTCGCGATTGGCCATGCCACGGCAGAGCAAAGCGCAGCGCATGCGCGGTTGATCGAGGCCACCGAGGCCGGAGAAGAGGCGGCGCGCGCCGGTGCTACCGCCTCTGATGTCTGGCGGGCGATGGCGCGGATCACCGGCGGCGATGAAACCTCGGGCCGTCTGGGGCACGGTCTGGGCATGCAACTAACCGAAGGTCTGTCCCTGACGGCCAAGGATCATACCCTCCTCAAGCCCGGTATGGTGATCACGCTGGAACCGGGGGTGGAACTCGCACCGGGGTCGATCATGGTGCATGAGGAAAACATCGTGATCCGCGAAGGTCGGGCACAGCGCCTGTCCCGGTTTGCCCCATCCGCCCTGCCGGTGATCTGAGCGGCCTGCCTCAAATTCTGGCACCACGAAAAAAAAGGCCGAGCACTAAGCTCGGCCGAAGTCCAACAGGGAGGTATGAGGGTGACTGCCTTGCGGCTATCACCGTCACGATTGGCAATTAAGGGTGCCTCTCCGTCCATTCAAGGAAAAAAATGCCGCACATGCAGCATGTCCGCTATGCAAGAGATGCATGGCTGAAACCCGTTTAGCCCGGAACCTCAGCTAACCGCCTGTTCTTTCAGCGTTTTGCGATAGGATATAATCTCGTCCTGCACGAAATCCCGAAAGGCGGCGATCCGCTTGGAGTGGCGCAACTCTTCCGGATAGGCAAGAAACACCGGTACTTCGACCGATTGCACCTCGGGCAGAACGCGCACCAATTGCGGGAAATCACGCGTCAGGTAATCTGGTAGGACGCCGATGCCGAGATTGTGCAGAACGCCCTGGAGAACGCCAAAGTAGTTGTTGACGGTCAAGAGCGAGGAGATGTCATTGGTCATCAACTCGTTCACCAGCATCGCACCGGCCCCGACCTGCGCCGAACGCGGGTTCTGACAGATCAGGCGATGCGCGTTCATATCATCCAGCGATGTTGGCTCGCCGTGCACTTCCAGATAGGACTGCGTCGCATAGAGGCACATATGCACACTCATGAGCCGCTTGCGGATAAGATCGGCCTGTGACGGCTCTTTCATGCGGATCGCCACATCGGCCTCGCGCATCGGCAGGTCGAGCACGCGCTCTTCAAGCATGAGGTCGATCTTGAGATCCGGGTATTTTTCATAGAGCTTGGGCAGGCGCGGTGCCAGCCAGAGCGTGCCGAACCCGGTGGTCGTGGTCACGCGCAAATCACCAAACACCTCCTCCTCGCTGTCACGAATGCGGGCGGTCGCGGCATCGAGCCGTTTCATCATCGCGCGGGTGGCATCGAACAGCAATTCCCCCTGTTCGGTGAGAATCAGCCCGCGTGCGTGGCGGTGAAACAGGGTGGCATTCAGCGATTCTTCCAACGCGCGGATTTGGCGACTTACCGCCGATTGCGACAGATGCAACTGCTCTCCGGCATGGGTGAGACTCCCGGCATCCGCCACCGCATGAAATATTCTGAGCTTGTCCCAATCCATAAATTTAACTTTCTGAGGAAACCAACGCCTATGACGCAATAGCAGATAATCCTCGGTCAACTATAGGGGAGGTGCGACATTTTCGTAAAATTCCACTTGGTAGGTCATGAATTATGACCTAATATTGCTCTATATTGAGGCATGGCCCTCAACCAAGGGAGGCACGCTATGACCACGCAAAAGGTAACGCTGAACGACCGCTTCGATCTGGAGAAATCACCCGTTCTGCTCAATGGCACGCAGGCGCTTGTACGTTTGATGGTGACCCAAGCAGCCCGTGACCGCGCCGCAGGGCTGAACACGGCGGGCTTTGTAACGGGCTATCGCGGTTCGCCTTTGGGGGCCGTCGATCTCCAGATGCGGCGCGCCGGAAAGGTCCTGACAGAGGCGCAGGTGCGCTTCGAGGAAGGGCTGAACGAGGATCTGGCAGCCACCGCCCTCTGGGGCGCGCAACAGGCGGAACTCCGGGGCGAGGGCAAGTATGACGGCGTGTTCGGCCTTTGGTATGGCAAGGGGCCGGGGGTGGACCGCTCGGGCGATGTGATGCGGCACGCCAATATGGCGGGCACGTCGAAACATGGCGGCGTGCTCATGGCGATGGGCGATGATCACACGGGCGAATCCTCGACCGTGCTGCATCAGAGCGAATGGGCGCTGGTCGATGCCTATATGCCGGTGGTCAGCCCGGCGGGCGTGCAGGAAATCCTCGATTACGGCATCTACGGCTATGCGCTCAGCCGCTTTGCCGGGGTCTGGGTGGGTCTCAAGACGATGAAGGATACGGTCGAGGCAACCTCGGTGGTCGATGGCCGCCCGGACCGCGTGCAGCTTGTGACGCCCGATTTCCCGATGCCAGAAGGCGGGCTGAACATTCGCCTGATCGACACGCCGCATGCGCAAGAGACGCGGATGATCGACTTCAAACGCTTTGCCGCCGAGGCGTTTTCCCGTGCCAATGGAATGGACAAGCGTATGCTGGGCAAGCCGGGGGCCAAGATCGGCTTTGTTGCGGCGGGCAAGAACTGGCTCGATCTGGTGCATGCCTTGGACTTATTGGGGGTTGATGCCAATGAGGCAGAGCGCCTTGGCATCACCACCTACAAGGTCGGGCAGGTGTTCCCGCTCGACATGCAAGGGTTTCACGACTGGGCCGAAGACCTTGATCTGATCGTGGTGGTCGAGGAAAAGCGCAAGCTCATCGAGGTGCAGATCAAGGAGGCGATCTTTGACGACCGGCGCGGGCGGCGCGTCTATGGCTGGTACAAGGGCGGTGCCGGGGGCATGCACCGCGAGGAACTCTTCCCGACGCGCGGCGCGCTTGATCCGATTTGGATCGCGGAAAAGCTGGGCGGCATCCTGATCGAAGAGGGGCGCGGCACCGACCGGATCAAGGCGGGGCTCGAGGCGCTGTCAGAGGCGCGGCGCAATGACAACGCCGCCGAGATTGCGACCCGTCTGCCCTATTTCTGTTCGGGCTGCCCACATAACACCTCGACAAAGCTGCCCGAGGGCGCGCGTGCCTATGCCGGGATCGGCTGTCACTACATGGTGCAGTGGATGGACCGCGAGACGACCGGCTTCACCCATATGGGCGGCGAGGGGGCAAATTGGATCGGCGAGGCGCCGTTTTCGACGCGCAAACATGTGTTCCAGAACCTTGGCGACGGCACCTATAACCATTCCGGCGTGCAGGCCATCCGCGCAGCCTTGGCCGCAGGCACGACGATCACCTATAAAATCCTCTACAATGACGCCGTGGCAATGACCGGCGGGCAGGCAAACGAGGGCGGGCTGAACGCACCGCGCATCGCCGCCGAATTGCGCGCCATGGGGGTGCAACATCTGGCGGTCGTCTATGACGAGAAAGAGGACGTGGACTTTAAATCCTTCCCACAAGGTATTGAATTTTCAGAACGATCCGATCTGATGAGCGTGCAGGAACGGCTGGCCGAGGTCGAGGGGGTGAGTGTCATCCTCTATATCCAGACCTGCGCCGCCGAAAAGCGCCGCCGCCGCAAGCGGGGCAAGTTCCCCGATCCCGACCGCCGCGTGTTCATCAATACCGACGTCTGCGAGGGCTGCGGCGATTGCGGGGTGCAGTCAAATTGCGTCTCGATCGTGCCGGTGGAAACCGAACTGGGCCGCAAGCGGGCGATTGATCAATCGAGCTGCAACAAGGATTTTTCCTGCCTCAAGGGATTTTGTCCTTCTTTTGTGACGCTCGAAGGCGCGAAGATCCGCAAGGACAGCACCGCCGATCTGACCCTGCCCGAGATGCCAACCCCAGGGCTGCCCGCGATTGACGGCACCTATAACGTGGTGATCACCGGGGTCGGTGGCACCGGGGTTGTGACCATCGGCGCGGTGATGGCGCAGGCGGCGCAGATTGATGGCAAGGGGGCGGGCATGATGGAAATGGCCGGTCTCGCACAAAAGGGCGGCGCGGTGCATATCCATTGTCGTCTGGCCGAGACCCCCGGCGATATCAGCGCCATTCGCGTGGCGACTGGGGAATGTGATGCGCTCATCGGGGGCGATCTGGTGGTCAGTGCAGGGGCCAAGACGCTGGGTCTGACACGTCCGGGTCGCACCGGCGCGGTGGTCAACAGCCACGAGATCATCACCGGCGATTTCACCCGCAACACCGAATTCACCCTGCCTGCCGACCGCCTGCAACTCGCACTTGAGGCGCGGTTGCGCGATGCGGTGCAGATGTTCGATGCCTCGGATCTGGCCAAAACCGTGATGGGCGATTCGATCTATTCCAACATGATGATCTTTGGCGCGGCTTGGCAGCGCGGGCTGTTGCCCCTCAGCCATGACGCCATCACCGAGGCCATTCGTCTCAATGGGGCGGCGGTCGATGCCAATCTGCGGGCGTTTGAGGTGGGGCGTTGGACGGCGCTCTATCCGGCGGAGGTCGGGAAACTGTTGACCCCCACGGTGCTTGCCAAGCCGAAAACGCTGGCTGAACGCATTGCTTACCGCGAAACGCATCTGACCGCCTATCAGGGCAAGCGGCTGGCGCGGCGGTATCTGCGCCTGCTGGACGGGATCACCGATGCGGGCGTCAAGGACGCGGTGGCGCAGGGCTATCACAAACTGCTCAGCTACAAGGACGAATACGAGGTCGCGCGCCTGCATCTGGAGACGGCGGACAAGGCGCGGGCCGAGTTCGGGGGGGATTTCACGCTGAAATTCCATCTCGCCCCGCCGATGCTGTCGAGGATGGGCAGCGACGGTCGGCCCAAGAAGCGCGAATTCGGCTCCGGCATCCTGCGGGCGTTCGGTCTGCTGGCAAAACTCAAAATCCTGCGCGGCACGCCGCTTGATCCCTTTGGCCGCACCGCCGAGCGTAAATTGGAACGGGCGCTGATCACGCAATATGAGGGCGATATGGCCGAGGTTCTGCCGCTGCTCACCGCCCGCACCCGCGATGCGATCATCGCACTGGCGCTCTTGCCGCTGTCGATCCGGGGCTTTGGTCCGGTCAAGGAGGCCAACGCCGCCAAGGCCGCAACCCGGCGCACAGAGCTCTTGGCGGTGATCCGGTCGGGCGGGGCGGAAATGGCACAGGCGGCGGAATAGGCGTCACGAAACTGTCATGGGATCTGGTCACATCTGTCGCATAATCTTAACGAGACGCGACTCAGCCGAGGATCGCCCATGCGCCCAGATCGCCAGATTGCCCGTGACATTTCCTACGCCTATTCGGCTCAGACCAAGAGCGGGCGCGCGATGATCCGCACGATGGAAAACCTCACCGGGCGAATCGCGTTGATCAAGCGCGCGGCTGGCTATGAGAGCGAAGTGGCGGGCGGGCGTGATTTCTGGGACGTGATCGTCGAGCGCTATGGCCTCACGCTTGATGTGGTGGGCGGCAGCCTCTCGAACATTCCGAAAGAGGGGCCCTTGGTGCTGATCGCCAATCATCCCTACGGCATTCTCGACGGGTTGATGATGGGCCATATCCTAAGCCAGACCCGCGGCGATTTCCGCATTCTGGCGCATCAGATTTTTCGCAAGGCCGAGGATCTGAACAAGGTCATCCTGCCGATCAGTTTCGACGAGACCAAGGAGGCGGTCGCCCTCAATCTGGCCACCCGCAAGACAGCCCTCGACTATCTGGGGCAGGGCGGGGCTATCGGCATCTTTCCGGGCGGCACCGTCAGCACGGCGGCCAAGCCGTTTTCGCACCCGATGGACCCCGGTTGGCGCGGCTTTACCGCCAAGATGATCGCCAAGAGCCAAGCCGCCGTGGTGCCGGTCTATTTCGATGGACACACCAGCCGCCTCTTTCAACTCGCCAGCCATCTGCATGTGACGCTGCGCATGGGCCTCTTGATCAAGGAATTCCGCAAGCGCATCGATACACCGGTGCGCGTGGTGGTGGGCGATCCGATCCCGCGTAGCACACTGTCGCAATATGCCGGCGACACGAAATCCCTCATGGCATTCCTGCGCGCCAAGACTTATGAATTGTCGCCAAGCCCGGTTGTCTCTTCTGAAATCGGGTTTGAATTCGAATAACGGCACTGGACGCGGGACATGGCGGTAGGGATTTTCGACAGCGGGCTGGGCGGCCTGACGGTGTGGGATGCGGTGAGCAAACGCTTGCCGGATGTACCCTTTGTTTATCTGGGGGACAACGCGCATACACCGTATGGCGTGCGCGATGCCGATGATATCTACGATCTGACGACGACATCGGTGGATCGCCTGTTCGCAGCGGGCTGTGATCTGGTGATTCTGGCCTGCAACACCGCCTCGGCGGCGGCGCTGCGGCGGATGCAGGAATCCTGGGTGCCGCGTGACAAGCGGGTGCTGGGCGTCTTTGTGCCGCTGATCGAGGCGCTGACCGAGCGGCAATGGGGCGACAATTCCCCGCCCCGCGAAGTGGCGGTCAAGAACGTGGCGCTCTTTGCGACACCCGCGACCGTGCGCAGCCGGGCGTTCCAACGCGAATTGGCGTTTCGCGCCATAGGGGTCGATGTCGAGGCGCAGGCCTGCGGCGGCGTGGTTGATGCCATCGAAGAGGGCGACATGATTCTGGCCGAAGCGCTGGTGCGCAGCCATGTCGACGCGCTCAAGCGCAAGATGCCGCATCCAGAGGCGGCGGTGCTGGGCTGCACGCATTATCCGTTGGTGCAAGAGGTGTTTCAGGACGCGCTCGGCCCCGATGTGGCGGTCTATTCGCAGCCCAATCTGGTGGCGTCGAGCCTTGCCGATTATCTGGGGCGGCACCCGAACAAGATCGGAGCGGGCACCGAGTCCGCGTTCCTGACCACCGGCGATCCCAAGCGGGTGTCCTCCCGCGCCACGCAATTCCTGCGACGAGAGATCAAGTTCTCGGCAGCCTGACCGCATCCGTTTCGGGCGTATCTCACGGGCCTGACGCATTGCGGCGGGTCCGAAATAGACCTATCCTCAACCCATCTGAAAGTGAGGTCACAATGACCCATAACATCGCCATTCTGGGCGCCTCGGGCTACACCGGGGCCGAGCTTGTCCGGCTGATTGCCACCCATCCGGCCATGCAGATCACCGCACTCGCCGCCAATTCCAAGGCGGGGCAGAGCATGGGACAGGTGTTTCCGCATCTGCGGCATCTCGATTTGCCCGATCTTGTCACCATCGACGAGATTGATTTCTCTGACATAGACCTCTGTTTCTGCGCATTGCCGCACAAAACCAGCCAAGAGGTGATCGCGGCGCTGCCGCGCGACCTCAAGATCGTGGATTTGTCGGCAGATTTCCGGCTGCGTGATCCGAGCGCCTATCAGAAATGGTATGGCAATGCCCATGCTGCTCCCGAGGTTCAGAAAGAGGCGGTGTACGGCCTCACGGAATTCTACCGCGAGGACATTCGCGGCGCACGGCTGGTGGCGGGCACGGGTTGTAACGCGGCGACGGGGCAGTTTATCTTGCGGCCGCTGATCTCTGCCGGGGTGATTGATCTCGACGAGATCATTCTCGACCTCAAATGCGGCGTGTCCGGCGCGGGGCGCAGCCTCAAGGAAAATCTGCTGCATGCGGAACTGTCCGAGGGCTATCACGCCTATTCGGTCGGCGGCACGCATCGGCACTTGGGCGAGTTCGATCAGGAGTTTTCTGCCCTTGCCGGGCGCCCCGTCGAAGTTCAGTTTACCCCGCATCTCATCCCCGCCAATCGCGGGATTCTCGCCACCGGCTATGTCCGGGGCGAGGCCGCGCAGATTCACGCCACACTGGCGGCGGCCTATGCCGAGGAGCCGTTCATCGTGGTTCTGCCGATGGGCGAGACACCCAGCACGCGCCACATTCGCGGCAGTAACTTTTGCCATATCGGCGTGGTGGCGGATCGGCGTGCCGGGCGCACGATCGTGATTGCAGTCCTTGATAACCTGACAAAAGGTAGCAGCGGACAGGCGTTGCAAAACGCCAATCTGATGTTATCTGAACCCGAGACCACGGGGCTGATGCTGGCCCCGGTCTTCCCGTAAGGATGACACCGATGAAATCGCTCAAGAAAAAGCGCCGCGTGCAGGTCATCGCGATTGCCGCCGTGGCGCTTGTGCTGGCCACCGGCCTGATCGGTTATGGCATGCGCGACGGGATCAATTTCTTTCGCTCGCCAACCCAAGTGCTAGCAAAACCGCCCAGCCCCACAGAGGTGTTCCGCATCGGTGGGCTGGTGGAAGCGGGCAGTCTCAAACGCGGCGAGAGCGAGACCATCCGCTTTAACGTGACCGATGGCAACGGCGTGGTGCCTGTGACCTACAAGGGCGTGCTGCCCGATCTCTTTGAGGAAAATCAGGGCATGGTCGGCACCGGCAGCTACCGCGACGGGACCTTTGTCGCCAGCGAAATTCTCGCCAAACATGACGAGACCTATATGCCCAAGGAAGTGGTCGATGCGCTCAAGGCGCAGGGCGTCTACAAGGACCCGAATGGCAGCTAAGGCCGCCTCTGACGGATTTGAGTATTTTCCCCAAGAAGAAGCCCCGGTCAGGCAAGGCCGGGGCGCGTGCGGTTTGACAGGGCGGCGTTAACGATTGGTCCCAATGCTGAGGCTCGTGTTTCACGGGAAAAGGCGGGCCAGCGGATGCAAACTGTCGAGCGGATTGCGCAAGAGATCGTCGCCCGAGAGGGCGGCTATGTGGACGATCCCGATGATCCGGGCGGGGCCACGAATTTTGGCGTGACGATCCACACGCTGCGACGTCTGGGGCTGGACCTCACAGGCGACGGGGCGGTGGATGCCTCCGATGTGCGGGCGCTCACGCGTGATCGGGCTGTGGCGCTCTTGATCGACCATTATTATCGCCGTCCCGGCATCGCGCGCCTGCCAGAGAGCCTGCAAGCCAGCGTGTTCGACATGTATGTCAACGCCGGGGTGAATGCGGTCAAGATCCTGCAACGGCTGTTGCGGGAGATGGGCCAGGGGATCGAGGTGGATGGGCTGATCGGGCCAATTACCGTGACGGCAGCTGAGGTGGCAGCCAAGGCCGCGCCGGATCATATTGCCGATGCCTATGGGATTGCGCGGCGCAATTATTACCTCAGCCTCGCCGACGCCCGCCCCGCCAGCCGCAAATTCGCCCGCAGCCGCGCCGGCGGCAAGGGCGGCTGGATCACACGCGCGGAAGACTTCATCTCGCCACGCTTTCATCTCAGCCAGGCCCAGTTCAACGCGAGGATCAGCGCATGGTGATGGATATTCTGCGGGCGCTCTTTGGCAGCGGTGCCAATGTGGTGCGCGAGACCGCCGAGGTGTTTCGCGTCAACGCCGAGGCCGCTGACCAGCGCAGCGTCGAGACGCAGCGCGCGGCACTGGAGCAGATGGCAGGCGAGTTCCGGCTGGAGAACCGCGGGTTGTTCGACCGGATCATCGACGGGCTGAACCGCATTCCGCGCCCGGCAATGGCGCTTGGCACGATCGGCCTCTTTGTGGCGGCGATGGTTGATCCCCTGTGGTTCGGCGAGCGCATGGCAGGGCTGGCGCTGGTGCCAGAGCCGCTCTGGTGGCTCTTGGGGGCGATTGTCAGTTTCTATTTCGGTGCGCGCTATCAGGCCAAAGGGCAGGACTTTCAACGCTCCATCGCCAGCACCATCGCCCGTGCGCCGCTGGTGGCCGAGAGCATCCGGACCCTGCGCGCACTCGGCCCCACCAGCCCCGGTGTGGCCGATAGCGGCGGCGATGCGGAGGTGGCGTTGAGCGCCTTGACCCCAACCGATAATCCCGCGTTGGCGGAGTGGCGGCGGCGCGGCTGAGCCCCGCGACAATGTGATCCGGCGCGCGCGCCGATTGCGATTGGCCGGGGCTTGGTCCTGCCCTATACTCAGGGCATGATTACAGAACTCGGTCACTTCGCCCTCATCCTTGCCTTTCTGGTGGCCTGTGTTCAGGCCACCGTTCCGCTGATTGGTGCCTATAAACGCTGGCCGGGCTGGATGGCCCTGGCCGAACCGGCGGCGACGATTCAGTTCTTGCTGACAGCCATGGCCTTTGCCGCGCTGACATGGGCCTTTGTCTCCTCGGATTTCTCGCTGCGTCTGGTTGTGCTCAACAGCCACACCGACAAACCGATGCTCTACAAGGTCACGGGCGTCTGGGGCAATCACGAGGGCTCGATGCTCTTGTGGGTCCTGATCGTCACGCTCTTCGGCGCGGCGGTGGCGTGGTTTGGCTCCAATCTGCCGCCGTCTCTGCGCGCGCGGGTGCTGAGCGTGCAGGCGATGGTGGGCGTGGCCTTCTTTGCCTTTATCCTTCTGACCTCCAACCCGTTCCTGCGCATGGCAGTTCCGCCCTTCAACGGGCAGGATCTCAATCCGCTGCTGCAAGATCCCGGTCTCGCCTTCCATCCGCCGTTCCTCTATCTCGGCTATGTCGGCCTCTCGATGACCTTTTCCTTTGCCGTTGCGGCCCTGATCGAAGGGCGCGTTGATGCGGCATGGGGGCGGTGGGTGCGGCCCTACACGCTGGCCGCGTGGATCTTCCTGACCATCGGCATCGGTCTTGGCTCTTGGTGGGCCTATTACGAATTGGGCTGGGGCGGGTTCTGGTTCTGGGACCCGGTGGAAAACGCGTCTTTCATGCCATGGCTGATTGCCGCCGCCCTGCTGCATTCCGCTATCGTTGTGGAAAAGCGCGAAAGCCTGAAAAGCTGGACGATCCTCTTGGCGATCATCGCGTTCGGGTTCTCCATGGTCGGTGCCTTCATCACCCGGTCTGGCGTTCTGACCTCGGTGCATGCCTTTGCCACGGACCCGGAGCGCGGCGTGTTTCTGCTCGCCATCCTTGCTGTGTTCATGGCCGGCGCGCTCACGCTTTTTGCGGCGCGCGCCGGTGTGATGCAGGCCAAGGGCGTGTTCAGCCTTGTCAGCCGCGAATCCGTGCTGGTGCTCAACAACCTCCTGCTGGCGGTGGCCTGTTTCGTGGTCTTTATCGGGACCATCTGGCCGCTCATCGCCGAAATGCTGTTTGATCGCAAACTGTCGGTGGGAGAGCCGTTCTTCAACGCGGCCTTCACCCCCTTCATGGTGGCGCTTGGCCTGTTGTTGCCGGTGGGCGCGATGCTGCCGTGGAAGCGGGCCACTTTGGGTCGGATCATCCGGCAACTGGCCCCGGTCTTCGCGCTTGCCGTGGCCATCGGCGCTCTGGCTTGGGCGATGCAGACCGGGCGCTCGGCGCTCGGTCCCATGGGGCTCTTTCTGGCGGCGTGGCTGATTGGCGGCGCAATGGTCGATATCTGGACACGCACGGGGCGTGGGGCGGGGCGCTTTGCACGCCTCACCCGCCTGCCGCGCGCCGATTGGGGCAAGGCGGTGGCGCATGGCGGGCTTGGCGTGACCATGGCCGGAATTGCGGCGATGATGGCTTGGCAACAAGAAGACATCCGCGTCTTGCAGGTGGGTGAGCAGTTCGACATCGCGGGCTACACGCTGCAACTCGACGAGGTTCACAAAGAGGATGGCCCCAATTACTTTGCCACCTTGGCGACCTTTACCCTGTCCAAGGACGGGCGCGAAATCGCCAAGATGAAGCCCGAGAAACGCGAATACCCCGTGGCGCAGATGCCCACCACAGAGGCCGCGCTCGACAATGCCTTCTTGCGTGACATCTACGTCGTGATCGGAGATCCGCAGATCGGCGGCGGCTGGGCGGTGCGCAGTTATTACAAACCACTGGCCAACTGGATCTGGGGCGGTTCCCTTTTGATGGCGCTTGGCGGGGTCTTGTCGCTCAGCGACCGGCGTTACCGCGTGGCCGCTGGCGCGCGCAAACTGGCCAAGGCGGTGCCTGCGGAATGAAACGCCTGATCCTCGCCCTTTGCGTGATCGCCGCGCCGGTCTTCGCTGTGCAGCCGGATGAGGTTCTTGACGATCCCGCGCTCGAGGCGCGGGCGCGGGATATTTCCTCGGGCCTGCGCTGTCTGGTCTGCCGCAACGAAAGCATCGACGATTCCAACGCCGAACTGGCCCGCGACCTGCGCCTCTTGGTGCGCGAGCGGTTGCTGGCGGGCGACAGCAACGAAGAGGCGGTCCAGTTCATCGTCGACCGCTACGGCGAATATGTCCTGCTCAAGCCCCGGATCGGCGGGTCCAACATCCTCCTGTGGTTGGCCGGACCGCTGATGCTGGGAACCGGTCTGGTGATTGGCGCGGTTTATCTGCGGGGCCGGTCACGCGCGCCCGAAACCGACGTGGCTCGGCTGAGCGAGGCCGAGGAAAGCCGCCTGCGCGAAATCCTCAAGGACTGACGCCCGGTTTCGCTTGGCGTGGACGGAGGTCTGGGGTTTGATACCCAAAACCAGACCGAAAGGCCCGAATCCGTGAAAGACTATCAAACCATCACGCTGGAGATCGCCGACGGCGTGGCGCTCCTCTGCCTCAATCGCGCGGATAAGATGAACGCGCTCAACACCCAGATGCGGGCCGAGATCACCGATGCGGTGATCCACGCGGGACGCGAGGCGCGTGTTGTGGTGCTCACGGGCACGGGCCGTGCGTTTTGCTCGGGGCAGGATCTGGGCGACGGGGGCAATGCCACGACGCTCGATCTCGAGCGGGTGCTGCGCGAGGAATATGTGCCGATGCTGCGCGCCATCACCGATTGCCCGGTGCCGACGATCAGCGCGGTCAACGGACCGGCGGCCGGGGCAGGGGCCAATCTGGCGCTGTCGGCGGATGTGGTGATCGCGACCGAGAGCGCCTATTTCCTTCAGGCCTTTGCCCGCATCGGCCTCATTCCGGATGCGGGCGGCACCTATGCGCTGCCGCGTCAGATGGGCATGGCCAAGGCAATGGGGGCCGCGCTCTTTGCGGAACCCATCTCCGCGCGTCAGGCGAGCGATTGGGGCATGATCTGGGAGGCGGTCAGCGACGAAGGCTTTGCCGCCCATTGGCGCGCCCGTGCGGCCCATCTGGCCAAGGGACCAACGCAAACTTATGGTGCCATCAAACAGGCGATCCGCAGCACATGGGACAACACGCTTGAAACCCAGCTTGACCTTGAGGCCAAATTGCAAGGCGCCTGCGGCCAGAGCCGCGACTTCAAGGAAGGCGTGGTGGCTTTCCTCGAAAAACGCCCCGCACAGTTTGAGGGGCGCTGAGCCGCGAGGGCCGGGCGCATGATGCTTGTCCTGTCGGCGCTTGGCAGTCTTGGCGTTATGGCGCTGATTGGCATTTGGCCGATACGCAAGAGCATTGATATCATGGAAGGCAAATGCGGCATGCAGGCGAGCGCACCGAGCCTGCTGCGGCGTATGCGCGGGTGGTCCTTTGTCGGGGTCTGGGGGCTGCTATTGCTCTTTGTCGGTGCCTTCTACGGTGATTGGGCCAAAACCGGGGATCTGGATGGGGCCGCGATGCGGGCGATGGAGCGGTCGCGTTTCGTGACTGAACTTGCCGTGATGATCATGGGGTCCGACCAATGAACCCGTGGGCGCAGACCAAACCAGAGTTCGACGCTGTGCAGGCGGCCCTGCGGTGTGCGTCGTGCGGTGGGCAGCAAGGGTTTGATCCGCAAACACAGTCCCTCAGATGCGACTCCTGTGGGCGTCTGACAGAGATCGTTGTAGATTCGGGCCTCAACCCGCGGCGCGAGGCGGCCTATGATCCCGGCGCGCCCGAGGATGAGCCGCCCGAGATTGAGCACGCACATCGCTGCGATACCTGTGGCGGTGAGGTCGTGTTTGTGGGCCGTGCGGTGTCCGAACAATGCCCCTATTGCAACGGTTCGGTGGTCCTGTTCGGGGGGCATTCGCATTATACGCCTTCTGCTCTTATCCCCATTGGCAATACAAAGGCCGACGCAGGTGATGCAATCGCTTGCTGGGTGCGTGGGCTCTGGTCAGCGCCGACACCGCTTTCCAAGGTGGTGACAGCGGGCCAGATCGCGGCGGTCTATGCACCTTTCTGGACCTTCGATGCGGCCAAAGACGTGAACTACACGGCCCAACGGCGTACTGGACACGGAAAATCTGCGCGCTGGCGGAGGGTCTCCGGGCAGGTAATGATGGTGCTTGATGACGTGGTGATCGGGGCCTCGGACCATGTCACGCCGGATATTCGCGACGGGATCATGCACGGGTTCTATCCTCAATGGCTCAAACCTTATCAGCCGGAATATCTGGCTGGGTTTGCGGCGGATCTGCACGGGAGCCGGGTGTCTGACGGGTTGATCAAGCTGCGCCGGGACATAGAAGAGCAGGTAAGGCGGCGCATTCAGGTGGATGCTGGCGGCGGGCGGATCAGGAATATCACCTGGACCGGGCACCTTTCGGAAATCCGGTTCCGACGCGTGCTCTTGCCGCTGTGGATCCTGCATTATCGCTATGCGGGCAAGCCATACCGCATTGTTGTGTCTGGGATCGACGGACGTTGTTTTGGCGAGCGGCCTTTCTCGATGGCAAAACTCTTTGGCTGGGCGCTGCTGTCGGCGGCTAGTCTCTTTGGTGCAGGCATGATGATCGGCGCGGGACTGGCACCCGGATAGGTTACGACTTTTTAAAACTCAAAAGCCCGGCATGGAGCCGGGCTTTTGTCTTGGGAGGGCGCATGCGCCTCAGCGCTTTTCGATATCCACGTAATCGCGCAGCGTTGCCCCTTTGTAGAGCTGGCGCGGGCGTCCGATCTTGAGCTGCGGATCGGCGATCATTTCCTTCCACTGCGAAATCCAGCCGATGGTGCGGCTGACCGCGAAAATCGGCGTGAACATCGAGGTCGGGAAGCCCATCGCCTCCAAGATGATCCCCGAGTAGAAATCCACATTCGGGAACAGCTTCTTATCCGAGAAATACGGATCGGCCAGCGCCTGCTTTTCCAGCTCCTTGGCCACCTGAAGCGTCGGGTTGTTCTCGACACCCAGCAGTTCCAGAACCTCATCGGCGGATTGCTTCATCACCTTGGCGCGCGGATCGAAATTCTTGTAGACCCGGTGACCAAAGCCCATCAGGCGGAAGGGGTCGTCCTTATCCTTGGCGCGGGCGATGAATTCCGGAATGCGATCGGGCGTGCCGATTTCCTGCAACATCTCGAGGCAGGCCTGATTGGCACCGCCATGTGCCGGCCCCCAGAGACAGGCAATCCCGGCCGCGACGCAAGCAAACGGGTTGGCCCCCGAAGACGAGGCAAGCCGCACGGTCGAGGTCGAGGCGTTCTGCTCGTGATCGGCATGAAGCGTGAAAATCCGGTCCATCGCACGGCTCAGGATCGGGTTGACCACGAAATTCTCCGCCGGCACGGCAAAGCACATGCGCAGAAAGTTCGACGCATAGTCGAGGTCGTTGCGCGGATACTCGAACGGCTGACCGATGGTGTATTTATAGGCCATCGCGGCAATGGTCGGCATCTTGGCGATCAGCCGGATCGAGGCGACTTCGCGCTGCCAGGGATCGGTGATATCGGTGCTGTCGTGATAGAACGCACTGAGCGCGCCGACCACCCCCACCATGATCGCCATCGGATGCGCATCCCGGCGAAAGCCGCGGAACAGGAAATGCATCTGCTCATGGATCATCGTGTGGTTGGTCACGCGGCTCTCGAAATCCTCGAGTTGTGCGGGGCTCGGCAATTCGCCGTAGAGCAGCAGATAACACACTTCGAGGTAATGCGATTTCTCGGCCAATTGGTCGATCGGATAGCCGCGATGCAGCAATTCACCCTTGTCGCCGTCGATAAAGGTGATGGTGCTGTCACAGCTTGCGGTCGAGGTATAGCCGGGGTCATAGGTGAACACGCCCGCATCGGCATAGAGCTTGCGGATGTCGATCACATCCGGGCCCGCCGTGGGGGAATACATCGGCAATTCATAGGTCTTGCCCGCAATCTCCAGCTTCGCCACTCTCTTGTCGTCTGACATCAGGGGTCCTCCCTTTCAGCGCCCGCATGCGCCATCTGCGCTTCAGGCTGGATAAACGTAACGCCTTGCCAAGGGATTAATCCCCTCTACAGGCCGCATCGGATAGCCGGGCGATGGTTTCATCCCGCCCGAGAACCAGCATCATGTCGAACACACTCGGTGTCGCACTGCGGCCCGCCAGAGCCGCCCGAAGGGGGCCTGCCAGCTTGCCGAACTTCATTCCATGGTCTTCGGCGAATTGGGTCGCCAGACCCTCGATAGCCTCACGTGTCCACGTAGCAGTTTGCAACTGCGGCGTCAATTCTCCCAGTATACCACGGGATACTGAATCAAGCTGCTCGGCGGCTTTCTCCTCCGGCTGAATGGGCCGCGTCGCAAGGATAAAAGCCGCTTTATCAAGGAGTTCCGGAAATGTCTTGGCGCGTTCCTTGAGGCAATACATGCCCTTGGTGAACAGCGTCATTTTTGCGTCATCCAAGGCCGGTTGCTCCGTCGCCGCAAGGAAATCGCACAATTCATGCAGCAGCGCAGCATCGTCGGCCGCGGCAATGTGCTGACCGCAGAGATTCTCCAGCTTCTTAAAGTCCAGACGCGCCGGGGATTTGCCGATTCCCTTGAGATCGAACCACGCCTGCGCCTGTGCATCGTCAAAGAATTCCGCATCGCCATGGCTCCAGCCAAGCCGCGCCAGATAGTTGCGTATCCCCGCCGCCGGATAGCCCATCTTTTGATATTCCTCGACGCCAAGCGCGCCATGCCGCTTGCTCAGCTTCTTGCCGTCGGGTCCGTGAATGAGCGGGATATGGGCATAGACGGGCAGCGGCCAGCCCATCCCCTGATAAATCATCATCTGCCGCGCGGCATTGTTGAGGTGATCATCCCCCCGGATCACATGGGTGACACCCATGTCGTGATCATCCACCACCACGGCCAGCATATAGACCGGCGTTCCATCGCCGCGCAGCAGGACCATATCGTCAAGCTGATCGTTGCCGATGGTCACATCGCCCTGAACCTCGTCCTTGATCACCGTCACGCCCTCGCGCGGGGCCTTGATGCGGATCACATGCGGCACGCCCTCGGGGTGCTGATCGGGCGTGGCGTCGCGCCACGGGCTCTGGAACAAGGTCGAGCGCCCCTCTGCGCGCGCGGACTCGCGATAGGTCTCGATCTCATCCTGCGTGGCAAAGCATTTATAGGCCATCCCCTCCGCCAGCAATTTGCATGCCACCTCGGCGTGGCGGTCGGCGCGCTCAAATTGGCTGATCGCCGCGCCGTCATGCTCGAGGCCGAGCCAGGCCAACCCATCCAGAATCGCTTGAGTCGCCTCAGGAGTCGAGCGCGCCCGGTCGGTATCCTCGATCCGCAGCAGAAACTTGCCGCCGCGCCCGCGCGCAAAGAGCCAGTTGAACAGCGCCGTGCGCGCCCCCCCGATATGCAGATAGCCAGTGGGCGAAGGGGCAAAACGGGTCACGACCTGTTGCGACATGGGACAGATTAACCTCTCGGTAACGATGATGGGGCTAGCGTTGTCGCCTGTCTATCGGCCCGTCATGGGGGAAACAAGCCTTGGGCATCTGGCACCCGACCTGGCACCCAATCTGGCACCGGGCAGAGTCGATCTGGCTGGCACAGCGCGACGCGCTGTTTCCTTGGGTGCCGGTTCTTATGGCCTGTGGCGTGGGGGCCTATTTCTCGCTGTTGCGCGAACCCTCGGTTGCGGTCCTCTGGGGCTGTGGCGCGGGCGCGCTCTTGCTGGCGCTTTTGGCCGCACGCGGGCGCGAATGGACCGGCCCGCTTCTCTGGGCCATGACGCTGATACTGGCGGGCTTCGCGCTCGCGGGTCTGCGGGCGCATCTGGTGGCGGGGCCGATGCTGGGCTGGCGCTACTATGGCCCGGTCGAAGGGCGGATCGTGGGCATCGACCGCTCAGCCTCGGACGCGCTGCGCCTGACGCTCGACCATGTGGTTCTGCACCGCACCGACCCGAACCGCACGCCGCGCCGGGTGCGTGTCTCCCTGCACGGCGATCAACCCCATTTTACGCCACAGCCCAACCTGCGCGTCATCATGACGGCGCATCTCGGCCCGACAGGTGGGCCGGTCGAACCGGGCGGCTTTGATTTCCAGCGCCACGCGTGGTTTCTGGGGATCGGTGCTGTCGGCTATACCCGCACGCCGGTTCTGCGGCTCGAGGCGGGGCAGGGTGGCCAGGCGCTCTTTCGGGCGCGCATGGCGCTGTCGCAGCATGTGCAGAGCCGCCTGCCGGGGCAGACCGGTGCCTTTGCCGCGGCGATCATGACCGGCGACCGCGCGGGGCTGAGCCTTGCGACACTCGACGCCATGCGCATCTCCAACCTGGCGCATCTGCTCGCGATTTCCGGGCTGCATATGGGGCTATTGGCGGGATTTGTCTTTGCCGCCGTCCGCCTCGGCTTTGCCGCCGCGCCGCGCCTTGGCCTGCGCCTTCCGGCCAAGAAGCTCTCGGCCGCTTTGGCCATTCTGGCGGCTGCGGGATATCTCGGCCTCTCGGGCGGCAATGTCGCGACCGAACGCGCCTTTGTCATGGTCGCGGTGATCTTTGGGGCCGTGATGCTCGAACGTCGTGCCTTCAGCCTGCGGGCGGTGGCGGTGGCGGCCGTGATCGTGCTGACCCTGCACCCCGAGGCGCTGCTCGGTCCCGGCTTTCAGATGTCCTTTGCGGCAACCGTGGCTCTGGTCGCGGTGTTTGGCTGGCTGCGCGATGCGGGGCTCGCGCGTGGGCCGCGCTGGCTGCGCCCGGTGCTTGCGGTGGTGATCTCCTCAGCCGTGGCCGGGGCCGCGACGGCGCCGGTCGCCGCCGCGCATTTCAACCAATATGCGCAATTCGGTCTCTTGGCCAATCTTGTGAGCGTGCCGTTGATGGGGGCGCTGGTCATGCCTGCGGCGGTCATCGCCACGCTCTTGGTGCCGCTTGGGATGGATTGGATCGCACTGCGCGTGATGGAGCTTGGCCTGCGCTGGATTCTCGGCGTCGCGGAATGGGTTACGGCACTGGACGGGGCGCGGGTGCCGGTGATGGCACCCGGCCCCTATGTGCTGCCCGTGCTGGCCTTTGGGGCACTCTTTATCGTGCTCTGGCAGGGCCGGACGCGGTTTCTGGGCGTCTTGCCGATCATCTTGGGCACGCTGTTCTGGTCGTTCACAGAGCGGCCCGTCATGGTCGTCTCGGACACTGGCGCGTTGATCGGAGTCATGACAGAGGCCGGGCGCGCGCTCAACAAACCGACAGGAGGTGGGTTCGTGGCAGATAATTGGTTGGAGAATGACGGCGACGACGCCAGCCGCGAGGCGGCCTTTGCCCGCTGGTCCGAGGGTCTGGCCCAGAGCCGCGGTGTCCGCGTCGTGGCGGGCAAGGCCGCAGCCGCCAAGCCGCTCAGCTGCAATGGGGCCAGGCTGGTCGTTCTCAGCGTCACACCTGACACCGCTCCGGCCGAAACCCTTGATTGCCAGATCGTTACACCTGACACTCTGCGCGCCACAGGATCACTGGCCTATTACGCCACCGCGAATGGCCTGCGCCTTGTCACCGCGCGCGATCTCATCGGACAGAGGCTCTGGAATTCTCAATAGCTGCGGATCAACCCGACCAACCGCCCCTGAACCTGCACCTGATCTTCGGGAAAGAGGCGGGTTTCATAGGCGGGATTTGCCGCCTCGAGCGCGATGGCATTGCCCCGACGATAAAAGCGTTTCAGCGTCGCCTCCTGATCCTCGATCAAGGCCACGACGATATCGCCATTATCCGCCACCGAGGTTTCGCGGATGATCACCACATCGCCATCGTTGATCCCGGCCTCGATCATCGAATCGCCGCGCACCTCGAGCGCATAGTGATTGGCCGCGCCCCGGATCATGGTGCCGGGTACCGACACATTGTGTTGCACATGGGCAATCGCCTCGATCGGCACACCAGCGGCGATGCGTCCCATCAGAGGCACCTCAAAGGCATGCGCCACCTCGACCGGCTGGGAATTGGCCGGGCGCGGGCCATCCGGGCGATCGCCGTCGATCACGCGGGGGGTAAAGCTGTGGCGCGCCTCGCCCCCTAGGCTCTCGGGCAGACGCACAATTTCCAACGCACGCGCACGGTGCGCCAGACGTCGGATGAACCCGCGTTCCTCCAGCGCCGTGATCAGGCGGTGAATGCCGGATTTCGACCGCAGATCAAGCGCCTCTTTCATCTCGTCAAAACTGGGTGGAACCCCGTCCCGCTGCACACGCTTCTGAATAAACTCCAGCAAATCGAGTTGTTTTTTGGTCAGCATGGGCCGGATCCTCTCAGGGGTCATTTGGTTTTGTTCTACACATGTTCCCGTTTTGTGTCAATCCGTTCGGCGGTCTTGCCCGGCGCATTGGGCCGCTCTGCCATTGCATCGCGTGACCCGGGGGGGTATGCGCTGCGCGACACCGCATGACCCTGTGACAGCAAAAGGGGGGCCAGATGATCCCGACACCCTATTATCTGATCGACGAACAGCGCCTCTTGCAGAACATGCACAAGATCGAGCGCCTGCGCGCGCTCTCGGGGGCCAAGGCGCTTTTGGCGCTAAAGTGTTTTGCCACCTGGTCGGCCTTTCCAACGATGCAGCCCTATATGGATGGCAGCACCTCATCGTCGCTCTTTGAATTGCGGCTGGGGCGCGAAAAGTTCGGCAAGGAAACCCATGCCTATTCCGTGGCATGGTCCGATGCCGAGATCGACGAGGCAGTGTCCTACGCCGACAAGATCATCTTCAACACCGTGGGCCAGTTGACACGCTATGACACCCAGTCTGCCGGGATCGAGCGCGGCCTGCGCCTCAACCCGCGCTTTTCAACGTCGAGTTTCGATCTCGCCGATCCGGCGCGGCCTTTTTCGCGCTTGGGCGAATGGGACGTGGACAAGATCTTGGGCGTGATCGACCGGATTTCCGGGGTGATGATCCATTACAATTGCGAGAACAGCGATTTCGACCTCTTCGACCAGCAGCTTGCCCGCATCGAGGCGGAATTCGCGCCGGTGCTCGAGCGGCTGCAATGGGTCTCGCTCGGCGGCGGTATCCATTTCACCGGCGACGACTATCCGCTCGAAAAGCTTGCCGCGCGGCTCAAGGGCTTTGCCGAGCGCTTCGGCGTGCAGGTCTATCTCGAGCCGGGCGAGGCGGCGATCACCCAATCGACGACGCTCGAGGTGACGGTGCTCGATCTGCTCGACAACGGTAAGGATCTCGCCATCGTCGATTCCAGCACCGAGGCGCATATGCTCGACCTGCTGATCTACCGCGAGAGCGCCAAGCTGCCGCAGGAGGGATCACATGCCTATGAAATCTGCGGCAAATCCTGCCTTGCGGGCGATATTTTCGGCGAAGCGCGTTTTGCGGCACCGCTGTCCATCGGCGACCGTATCTCCATCGCCGATACCGCCGGTTACACGATGGTCAAGAAAAACTGGTTCAATGGCGTCAACATGCCCGCCATCGCCATCCGGCGCCCCGATGGGACCGTCGATCTGATTCGCAACTTCACCTTCGAGGACTATGCCGCCTCGCTCTCATGAGGACCACCCTCTCTCTTTCCTGGGGCTGATCGCCCTCCTTCCCCTGTCCTGCAACAAAAGGAGACAGCAGAAGTGAAACGTAACGTGCTTATCATCGGTGCCGGTGGCGTGGCTCAGGTCACCGCCCATAAATGCGCTCAGAATAACGATATGTTGGGCGATCTGCACATCGCCTCGCGCACGCTCGCCAAATGCGACGCGATCATCGCCTCGGTTCACGCAAAATCAGCGATGAAACAGCCCGGCACCTTCGCCAGTCATGAAATTGACGCCATGGACAGCGCTGCCGTGGCAGACCTCATCCGCGAGACCGGGGCTGAGATCGTGATCAACGTCGGCTCGCCTTTCGTGAACATGTCCGTGCTCGACGCCTGTATCGAAACAGGGGCCGCCTATATCGACACGGCCATTCACGAAGACCCGGCCAAGATCTGCGAAACGCCGCCGTGGTATGCCAACTACGAATGGAAAAAGCGCGATCTCTGCGCACAGAACGACGTGACTGCCATTCTCGGCATCGGATTTGATCCCGGCGTGGTCAATGCCTTCGCGCGGTTGGCTGCCGATGACTATATGGACACGGTCACCTCCATCGACATCGTGGATATCAACGCCGGCTCGCATGGGCGCTACTTCGCGACCAATTTCGACCCCGAGATCAATTTCCGCGAGTTCACCGGCACCGTCTATTCCTGGCAGAACGGTGCCTGGCAAGAGAACAAGATGTTCGAGGTGGGGCGCGATTGGGATTTGCCCGTTGTCGGCACCTGCCGCGCCTACCTCTCGGGGCATGACGAGGTGCATTCGCTGGCCGCCAATTACCCCAACGCCGATGTGCGGTTCTGGATGGGCTTTGGCGAGCATTACATCAACGTCTTCACCGTGCTGCAAAACCTTGGCCTGCTGTCGGAACATCCCGTCACAACCGCCGAGGGGCTGGAGGTCGTGCCGCTCAAAGTCGTCAAGGCGGTGCTCCCCGATCCCGCATCCTTGGCCCCGGATTATACCGGCAAGACCTGTATCGGCGATCTGGTCAAAGGCACCAAGGACGGCGCGCCGGTCGAGGTCTTTGTCTACAACGTCGCCGACCACAAGCAAGCCTTTGACGAGGTTGGCAGCCAGGGGATTTCCTACACCGCTGGCGTGCCGCCCGTCGCCGCCGCCATCCTGATCGCGCAGGGCGACTGGGATACCGGCACCATGCGCAATGTCGAAGAACTGGACCCCAAACCCTTCCTTACGGTTCTGGACCGGCTGGGTCTGCCGACCCGCGTCCAGATCAACGGCATCGACAAGGCGTGGAACGACTGAACCAATACCTCGGGGCAGGTGGGTTTCCCAACCTGCCCCGACCGCTCGCTCAGGCGCGTTCCTTGCGTGTAAAGCGAGCGTCCAACGCGTCGCCCACACCACCCAGATCAAACTCAAACCCGCTCCCCGCTTGAGCACCGACAGGCTTTGTCGCCCGCGCCGGGGACGTCCCACGCTTGAGCGGGATGACCGAACTGGGCGCGACACTCCGGGTCTCGCGCGGTGCCGTTGCGGCGGGCTGATCCGACACCTTAAAGAACCCAACCGCAACCGTCAGCTCCTCGGCGAGGCTGGCAAGCTGGGTCGCGCTGCTCGACCATTCCTCAGAGGCGGCGTTGTTGGTCTGGGTCACACGGTCAAGCTGTTGAATCAAGAGCGCAATTTGCGACGATCCGGTCGAGAGCTCGCGCTAGGCATCGCTGATTTCCGTGACCAGCCCCGAGGTGCGCTCGATATTGGGCACCAGCTCTGCCAGCATCGCTCTGGCGCCGACCGCCGTGCTCACCGTTGTCGCGGATAGCGCGGATATCTCGGCGGCGGCGGTCTGGCTGCGCTCGGCCAGCTTGCGCACCTCGGCGGCCACCACGGCAAATCCCCGGCCATGTTCCCCGGCGCGTGCGGCCTCGACGGCGGCGTTGAGCGCCAAGGAATCGGTTTGCCGCGCGATTTCCTGAACGATCATGATACGGTCCGCAATCGTCTGCATCGCGCTGACCGCATCGGCCACGGCGCGGCCGCTGGCGCGTGCATCCTCGGCGGATTTGATCGCAATGCCTTCGGTCGTCTGCGAACTCTCGGCACTCTGCGTGATATTCGCGGTCATTTGTTCCACGGCAGAAGAGGCCTCTTCTGTGGCGGCCGCCTGATCGGACGCGCCGCGCGCCAGGTCCTCCGAGGTTTCCGCCAGTTGGGTCGCGCCCGAAGACACGTTGCGTACCGAGTTTGTCACATCGGCCACGATATCGCGCAGGCGCAGGACCATGTCGTTGATCGAGGCCTGCAAGGTCGAAACCTCATCGCGCCCCGTCACGTCGAGCGTCTGACGCAGATCCCCTTGCGAGAGTCCATGAGCCAGATCAGCGGCCTTTGTCACCCGCCGCGCGATGGAGAGCGTGATCACCGCTGCCGCACCGATACCAACCGGATCATGGTCGTGCAAGAGATTGCGCGCCAGACCGACCTGCTTGCGTTGAACGCCGCAGTCGAGGCTACGCGCGCCGGAGAACACGGACGCGGCTTTGCGGTTGTCGCCGCAGAGGTGCGTAAACTGGCCGAACGCAGCCAGACAGCGGCGACAGAAATCTCTGCCCTCTCTGCCACCACGGTCCGGTCAGCGGTGAACGCAGGGGCCATGCTGCAAGGTCTCGTGCCGGATATCGAACGCACATCCTCTCTTGTCAGCGAAATTTCTGCGGCCTCGCAGGAGCTTTCTGCCGGGGCCAATCAGGTCAATCTGGCGATCCAGCAACTCGACAAGGTAACCCAAGAGAACACGTCTGCCGCCGAGGAACTCTCAAGCCAATCCGAGCAGTTGCAGGAAGCGGTGTCCTACTTTGTCCTGTCCGCCAAAGCCGGTGTTCAGACACAGGAACGGTCCGCCCCAGCCCGCGCAACTGTTCGCTCGGTCAAATCCTCCTCGGGCAAAGCCGGACGGAACTCCGCTGGCTTCGCCTTCAACCTTGGTGCCGAAAAGGACGATCTCGACCATGGTTTTTCATCCCGCGACGCGGCGTGAGGGCTGACCGATGAACGAAAACACCCAAGTCGTCACCTTCCAATCGAGTGGCTCACTCTTTGCTGTACCCGTGAACCGGGTCCAGCAGATCCTCGACACCCAACCCATCGCCGCGCTGCCCAACAGCCCGGCGGAACTTCTGGGTCTGATTGATGTCAGAGGCGAGAGCATCGCCGTCACCGACCTCTCAGAGCTTTTGTCCCGAGGCCCGACCAAGGACACCTCCGAGACGCGCATTCTCATCCTGAGCCTGCTCAACGGCCAGCACAGCTCAACCGTCGGTCTGAAAACCGAACGGGTGATCGAGGTGACGGACCTGGACGAGGGGGGGGATAAAATCCCCCGCCGACGCCGGCATCACCACCTGGGATGAAAGTGTGCTCACCGGCATCGGCCGCCGCAACGGCGATTTCGTCTGCATTCTCAATCTCGAAAAGCTCTTTGCCGAAGGCGTCCGGCGCAAATCCCCCGCGTTTGCAACCGAACGCCCCATCGAGACCCCACAAGAGCTTGCCCTGACATGAGCCTGTCCCGCGCCAGATCCCACCACGACCACTTCGCAGAGGTGATTTCCCGCGAAACCGGGATCAAACTCCCCTCCGGCAAAAAGGTGATGATCGAGAGCCGTCTGCGCCGCCGCGTGCAGACGCTCGGGTTCACCTCGCTCGAGGAGTATTTCCGCCATCTCTTCGAGGATGGTGGATTTGGCGCGGAACGCAGCGATGTCATCGACCTGATCACCACCAACAAGACCGATTTCTTCCGGGAACCGGCCCATTTCCGCTGTCTTGTCACGGATATGCTCCCCGATATCATCGACCGCAAGCAACGCCTCGACAAGACCGTCGACCTCAAGGTCTGGAGCGCCGCCTGTTCGGATAGCTCCGAGGCCTATACGGCGGCGATGCTGCTCGAAGAGGCCGCGCGCAAGGGCACGGTCTTTCAATACGCCATTCTCGGCACCGATATCTCCAACCGGATGGTCGCGGCCGCCCGCCGCGCGATCTATACCACGCAGGCCCTGGCACCGGTCCCCGAAGCCCTGCGCACGCGCTACACCATGCAGGGTCAGACAGAGGACATGCGCGGGATAGCACGGATCGTGCCACCTCTCCGGGGCAAGACAAATTTCACGCATCTCAACCTGATAGATGACAGCTACCCCGTGGATCAGGACGTCGACATCATATTCCTGAGCAACGTCTTCATCTATTTCGAGCCCGAGGATCAGGCCAGGGTGATCGCGCGCCTCGCACGCCACCTCGCGCCCAAAGGGTATCTGGTGGTCGGCCATTCGGAATCCATGACCGTGAAACAGCCCAATCTCAAACAGCTCACAACGGCTGTTTATCAAAAAGAGTAGACCGCGTGATGCTGGATGTTGCCTGCAAACCTCAGATTTCCGTCTTGATCATGGACGATTCCGCCTCGGCGCGTGCCATGCTCATGCGCATCGTGGAAACCGATCCGACATTGAAACTCTTCGCCACGGCGGCGGATGCCTTCATCGCGGTCTCGAAAATGCAATCGGGTCTGCCTGATGTCATGCTGCTGGATATGGAACTGCCGCGCATGTCCGGACTGGATTTCCTGTGCAAGATCATGGCCCAACGGCCTATCCCCGTGGTGACCCGCACCATGTCCACCTCTGCGCCCATTTCGCGTATCTTGGGCAATTCGCTGACCACGCGAGAGCCAAAGATCGACGAATTCTCCATCGAATTGGCCCGCATTGCGTCAACCGCCAACGAACAGCTCAAATCGCTTCAGGACCGCCTTGAAATCATCGAGCACGATATGACGGATCTTGATCTTGGGTCTCTCAACCTGTCGCGAGACATGACGGAAACGGTCGGTCCGGCCCTTCGCGGTCTGGAAGAGCAAGTCAGCAAGACTCAACGCGACCATCACGAATTGGCCGCCGGAAACGCCGTGATCGAAACCGGAATGCGGGACATATTCGCCGAGGTTTCCGCCATCGTCGGCGAACTTCAGAGAGGGGACTCCGTCCGGCAACGTCTGGAACATATCAATGTCATCGCGCGCGCCGCTCTCGGCGCCGCGCTGGCGCAAGAGCGTCAGGACGCCTCCGACGCTCTCACATATCTCGCCGTCTGTCAGGCTGAAGAAAGCCGTGATGACATCACGGGCGATGTCCAGTCGGTGCTCCAACGGCTGACGGCCATACACCTCCGGGCCGAACAGGTTCTCTCCGCTGCGGAACAGGTCTATCTTGATCCGAACGACACCCAGAGAAAGCGCGTTTCGGCGATGATTGCCTGCGCCGATAGCCTGTCTGCGGCTCTGACGTCGTCACAGGTCAATCTGGACACGCTCCTGCGGATCACCCGGATGACCCAAGACCATATCGAGGCGATTCAGGGTCTCGCCGCTGATATGGGGCTGCTGGATCATCAAATCCGATTGCTCGGGCTCAATACATTCATCGTCTGCTGCAACATCGGCTCCGAGGCCTGTGCCTTGCAGGAACTCTCGCGTCAGGTTCTGTCGTTGACGAGAACTTCCAACGAGATCTTTGATCAGATCGACGCGACGACCACGGCACTTGCCGCGACACCCATGCCCGATGTCCTGCGCGCCGCCGACACGATGTCGCGCACAATCGCCATCGCGTGTGACCTCACAGAACGGTTGCAGGGCACCGATCAGGCGGTCTGTGGGGTCAAGGCGGCCTGTGTCATAGAGGGCTATGCCCTCAAGACCGCTCTGCTCGCCAGCCACAAGGCCCTGTCTGCTTTCGAGAGGGCCGACTCCGATCTAGCCTCCTTCATCTCGGATCTTCATGGTCTGATTTCACCCGCCAACTGCGGGCAGACCAAATATGATGTTCTTGCCTCAGAGCAGGGTCGCTTGGATCAACTCTATGCGATCTATACGATGGGATCCGAGCGCCGGGGCCATGACCGTGTTTTCTCGGGCAAATCAGATTTTCCAGTGCCACCCGCCACCGCACCGCAAGACTCGAGCGACGCATTGGCGGATATTTTCTTCTGAACGCGGCGCTGCATTTTCGCACAAGTCTGAGCATCGCATGAACGTACGGTGGGACCGCACATCCGTACGGTCAGCCTCAAACGGCTCAATCTACCCGCGCCAAGCAGGCGCGGGTAGATGCGGGAAGTTTGAGATTTACTTTTAAGTATTTTTAATCCGACGGTTATGGTGCAAAGCTCACGCAGGAAGGTGAATTTTGAACCGCTCCCTGATCTCCGCGTCTGTCACTGGATCAAACCGCGCCGACGCGCGCTCTGACAGAATTTTCTCTTTCTTTTCAGTGGCTTTTGCGATCAAATCAGGTTTCCCCAACTCATCCCATTCCTTGGGCGAGGATCGGTTGGCGAGGCAGGGATAGAGATAATCCGTCTGCATCCTGCTAAGTGTTTGTTCTGCCCCAAGAAAATGACCGGGACCGCCAATACAGGTGGCGCGGATCACCTCAAGGCTCAGCGTGTCCTCATCCACCTCAATCCCTCGCGTGCACCTGAGAGCTTGACCAATGAGATCGTCGCCAAGTATCAGTGATTCAAGGCAAAACCCCAACAGAGAGGCATGCATTCCCGCCGCCTCATAGACCATGTTGAGCCCCGAAAGCCCGGCCATGACATTCGACGTCGCCTGCTCCCAACCAGCCTGCATATCCGGCAGTTTCGCATCCGCAATCCCCCCCGCCGCCCCCCCCGGCAACCCATAATACTTGTGCATTTGCGCACAGCCAGCGGTCAAAAGCGCCTGCTCACCCGATCCGCCCGACATGGCTCCGGTGCGCAGATCACTGACAAATGGCCAGGTGCCAAAGATCGCCGGAAAGCCCGGTTTGATCGCGTTGACATAGACCAGTCCGGCCAGACATTCCGCCGTCGCCTGCACGATGGCTCCAGCTATGGGGGCGGGTGCGGTGGCCCCAGCCTGGCCTGCCGAGAGCAGTAGAACGGGCATTCCGCCGCGAATACATTCCTCCATCACAAGGCAAGACTCGGTGGCGAACTTCATCGGTGGAACGACGAAGCAATTGGAATTGCTGACAAAAGGTCGCTCGCGCCATTTGTCTTCACCGCCCGCAATGAGGTGAAGCATCTGCATTGCATCGGCCACAAAACCCGGCTCAGTAAAGGACACACCTACGTGTTTCGTGGTCCCCGCACAGCAGGCATAGAGCGTGTTCAGATCCATCTCGCGGTTGTCGACAATATCTCGGCACACCATGGGACGCTGCACGAAATGGATGTTGTCGAGCTGATCAGCGATGTGGGCGGCATCGTGCAGGTCCTGCACTGTGCACTCGCGATATGTGCGATTATGCACATCAACCAGATGCACCGCCGCGCCCGCCGTGCCATAATGCACCCGATTGCCTTGCAAGAGCATGTCATGTTTGGGATCGCGACCAAACAGCGTCATCGACCGGTTTGCGCGTGCAATCGTGTCCTCAATCAGCGCCCTCGGGAACCGAATGCGTCCATCCGACCCGAGAATAGCCCCCGCACCCGTCAAATAGGCCACCCCAGACGGCGGCGCATCGGCGAGGCCGATCTGTTCGAGCGCGTTCAGAACGGCGTGATGAATGCGGCCCATCTGCGCTTGGCTCAGGGGACAATAGGTGCCGCCCTCTTGTCCCGGATGGACGGGGCGCAGATTAGCGGCGAGGGGGTTGGAGCGGGCCTCACGGCGGGCCGCGCGGCCACCTGCGCGGCGCGTGATTGTTTCGGTCATATCTCAGAATTCCTGTTAAAGAAGAACGCGTTGGCTGTGCTTATCTCAGATGAACACAGGGCGCCCGCGCGCCGCTCTGCCCCGTTCCGCACCGATGGTGCGGACAACAAGTGCGATCTTGCTGCGTGGGTGCATGAGGCTCTCCTTCAGAACACACCCAGACCATCTGATTCTGCATCTGCTGTCTGTCCCATTTCCGACCCGTGTCGCAAATGCGCCCCCTATCGTCGTGCTTGACGGGTGCTGCGGCGGGGGCTAGGACAGCATGATGAGCACCGCACCTTGCATTATCTGCTGCAATATCACCTGAGTTTTCTCAGGCGGGCCGGTCTTGTGTTTCCAAGTGATCACGAAGTTGCTAAGCCCGCCGCGGGACCGCGCGCGAGGACAAAATGACCACGATGAAACTGCACAACACCAAGACCCGGCGGAAAGAGGTTTTCGAGCCTCTCGATAAAGATAACGTGCGGATGTATGTCTGTGGGCCCACGGTCTACGACCGGGCGCATCTTGGCAATGCGCGCCCCGTCGTGGTGTTCGACGTGCTCTATCGTTTGCTGCGCCATGTCTACGGGCCGGAGCACGTGACCTATGTGCGCAACTTCACCGATGTGGACGACAAGATCAACGCCCGCGCCGCCGAGAGCGGGCGTTCGATTTCCGAGATCACAGCGGAAACGACGCAATGGTTTCTGGACGATATGGCGGCCTTGGGGGCGCTGGAACCCTCCATTCGAAATGATCCGGACCACCAAAAGGCGATGCCGCGCGCGACGCAATATATCCCGCAGATGGTGGCGATGATCGAAGGGCTGATCGCCAAGGGCCATGCCTATGAGGCGGAAGGCCATGTGCTCTTTGCTGTGGATAGCTGGCGCGAGCACTATGGCAAACTGTCGGGGCGGTCGGTCGATGACATGATCGCAGGCGCGCGGGTCGAGGTAGCACCGTATAAGCGCAACCCGATGGATTTTGTGCTGTGGAAACCGTCGAGCGATGATTTGCCGGGGTGGGACAGCCCGTGGGGGCGCGGACGGCCCGGCTGGCATATCGAATGCTCGGCCATGGCGCATGAGCTCTTGGGCGAGAGTTTCGACATTCACGGCGGCGGCAATGACCTGATGTTCCCGCACCACGAGAACGAGATCGCCCAAAGCTGCTGTGCGCATCCCGAGGGGGAATTCGCGCGCTACTGGCTGCATAACGAGATGTTGCAGGTCGAGGGCAAGAAAATGTCCAAGTCTTTGGGCAATTTCTTTACGGTGCGGGATTTGCTGGATCAGGGCATACCGGGAGAGGTGATCCGGTTCGTGTTCCTCTCGACACATTACCGGAAGCCGATGGACTGGACGGCGGAGAAGGCGCGGGATGCGGAGAAGACGCTACGAAAATTAAGGCAAATTGCTGAGGGCAGTGAGAGGTGGTCGGATGGAGCCGAGCGCTATCATGAGCCCTTTGACGACGTCGTTGCAGCTTTGTGCGATGATTTAAACACGCATTTGGCTATCAAGCGCCTGCAGGAGCACGCTGATAATTTGGAGTCGAGCGATGATGCTTCTCGTCTATTGGTGACGTTGGACTTGTTGGGTATTTCATCCAATTGGAAAGATGTTGAGCATCTTTATGCGGAACACTTACAGGAGAAAAAAGAAAAGATTGAGGCTTTGATCGTGCGCATGCAGGACGCAAGAGCTTTAAAGGACTGGAGGACTGCGGACGCGATTAAAGCGGCATTGGTCGATTCTGGAATTGAACTGAAGATTAGTAAGGACGGCGTGGAATATGATTTGGGGTGGGACTTCGACTCATCCAAGCTGGAGGCGTTGAAGTGACGCGCTTTTTCGCACACCATCTGCAAGCCGCGCAGTGCCCGACCGCCGGGGGGGCGCTGCAACAGATGTGGGGAGCAGTTTATGGTGTAAAATACCTGAACGATTGTGAGGATTGCGACGTTGCGAAAGCGCCCGCCCGGGGGGGCGGTCGGGCGCTGCGCGGCGGCACCTGCGGTGCCTTGATTCCGCGCGGGGGTGCTAAATGACCGGCGACCGCCTCTATCTCTACGACACAACCCTGCGCGACGGGCAGCAGACGCAAGGCGTGAGTTTTTCTACGCAGGAAAAAACCCAGATCGCCCATGCGCTTGACCGGCTGGGGGTCGATTACATCGAAGGCGGCTGGCCGGGGGCGAACCCGACGGACAATGCCTTTTTCGCGGATGCCCCCGCCACGCGCGCGACGATGACCGCCTTTGGCATGACCAAACGCGCCGGGCGCTCAGCTGAGAATGACGAGGTCTTGGCGGCGGTGCTGAACGCCGGGACCAAAGCGGTCTGCCTCGTGGGCAAGACCCATGATTTCCACGTCACAACCGCCCTCGGGCTCAGCCTTGCGGAAAACACCGACAATATCGCCCGCTCCATCGCGCATGTCGTCGCCGAGGGGCGCGAGGCGTTGTTCGATGCCGAGCATTTCTTTGACGGCTATCAGGCCAATCCCGCCTATGCGCTGAGTTGCCTGCGCGCTGCGATGGACGCGGGCGCGCGGTGGGTCGTGCTCTGCGATACGAACGGCGGCACGCTGCCGCCTGAAATCGGGCGTATCGTGACCGAGGTGATAGCGGCGGGTATTCCCGGCGCGCGGCTTGGCATTCACACCCATGACGACACCGGCAATGCGGTTGCGGGCAGCCTGGCGGCGGTAGACGCAGGCGTGCGGCAAGTGCAGGGCACGCTCAATGGTTTGGGCGAGCGTTGCGGCAATGCCAATCTGACCACGCTCATTCCGACGCTGCTGCTCAAGGAACCCTATGCCAGCGGCTATGAGACAGGCGTTACGCTTGACGGGTTGCGTGGCCTGACTGCCATAAGCCGCCAGTTGGACGAGATCCTCAATCGCGTGCCGCTGCGGCAGGCGGCCTATGTGGGGGCCTCGGCCTTTGCTCATAAGGCGGGGCTGCATGCCAGTGCCATCCTCAAGGACCCTTCGACCTATGAGCATGTCGACCCTGCCGCCGTTGGCAATGCGCGCATTATTCCGATGTCCAATCAGGCAGGCCAATCGAACCTGCGCCAGCGTCTGAGCGAGGCGGGGATTGTGGTGGAGCCGGGTGATCCGGCGCTGGCGCGGCTGCTGGAAACGATCAAGGCGCGCGAAGAAGAGGGCTATACCTATGACAGCGCGCAGGCGAGTTTCGAAATCCTCGCGCGCAAGGAGCTGGGTCAGATGCCCAACTTCTTTGAGGTCAAGCGCTACAAGGTGACGGTAGAGCGGCGCAAGAACAAGTATGACCGCATGGTCAGCCTCTCGGAGGCGGTGGTCGTGGTCAAGGTGGACGGTGACAAGAAGCTGTCGGTGTCCGAGTCGATGGACGATCACGGCTGTGACCGCGGGCCGGTCAATGCGCTGGCCAAGGCACTGGCCAAGGATCTGGGCCGTTATCAGGGCCAGATCGACGATATGCGGCTGGTTGATTTCAAAGTGCGCATCACCCAAGGTGGCACCGAGGCCGCGACGCGCGTCATCATCGACAGTGAGGACGGGCAGGGGCGGCGCTGGTCCACGGTGGGGGTCAGCCCCAATATCGTGGACGCCAGTTTCGAGGCGCTGCTGGATGCGATCAACTGGAAGCTCTTGCACGGGCAGGGGGCGGCGTGAGCCAAAGTTTTGACGCGGATCTAACTGCCTGTGCCGATTTGGTACGCCGAGCCGATCCTGAGCGGTTTCTGGCAGCGATGGCGGCACCTGTTGCGGCACGCGCAGTGCTCTTTCCGGTCTATGCCTTCAATATCGAGGTGGCGCGCGCGCCTTGGGTCACGCAAGAGCCGATGATCGCTGAGATGCGGCTGCAATGGTGGGCCGATGCGCTGGAGGAAATCGCGGCCGGTGGCCTTGTGCGGCGGCATGAGGTGGTGACGCCTTTGGCGCATGTGCTGGATGCGTCCGGGGCCGCGCTGCTGACGGATCTGGTCGAGGCGCGGCGATGGGACATTACGCGCGAGCCTTTCGAGGATGCCGCTGCCTTTGCCCACTATATTGAGACCACATCGGGCAATCTCTTGCAGGCGGCGGCGCTTGCGCTTGGTCCGGCGGCGCCGGAGGTGCTGCGCGATGCGGGCTATGCCCTTGGCCTTGCCAATTGGTTTCGCGCCATTCCGGCGCTGGAGGCGGCGGGGCGCAAGCCCTTGGTGGATGGTCGCCCCGAGGCCGTACGGGCCTTGGCCAAGGACGGGTTGGCGCGGCTGCGCCGTGCGCGGGCTGCACGCCGGCAGGTGTCACGCGCGGCAGGGGCGGCGCTCTTGCCGCTCTGGCTGGCGGGGCCGGTTCTGGGGCGTGTGATACGTGATCCGCGCGCGGTGGCCGAGGGGCGGCTTGGTGTGGCACCCGCCCGTGCGCAGCTCAGCTTGCTGGCACGCAGTTTGACGGGGCGCTGGTAGGCGGATCAGGCCAAGAGGTTGCGCACCTGTGCGAGGATTGCGCCGATCGAGGGGCTTTCGCGATTGGCACGGGTCATGACCAAAAGGCCCACCATGAGCCCTTGCAGGACTTTGGCGGTTTCCGTGATTTGAGCCTCGGTCCGATTTTCGAGATTGTCCTGAGCTAGGCAGTCAACAAAGAAGGCTTCGACCTGCCCCATGCTGTCTTCGATCAAGACGGCGATTTCATCATCATGGGGGGCGAGTTCCATGGCTGAATTCACCATCAGGCAGCCTCCCGGCATCGTGTCATTACCTCTGGCAATGGCGTCGAATGTTGCAAGAATTGCGTCACGCGGTGCTCGGTCCTGTCGGAGTTTCATGAGAAACCCGACCCTGTAGCTCTGATCGTAATGTTTCAGGGCCCTCAGGAAGAGGTCACGCTTATTGCCAAACCCGGCGTAAAGACTGCCACGGTTGAGACCCGTGGCCAATACCAGATCAGCGATAGAGGTACCCTGATAGCCCTGTGTCCAAAAGGCGAGCATGGCAGACTCGAGCACTTCAGCTTCATCATAGGACTTTTCCCAAGGCATGGTTGATCCGTCTATGTCGGCATGATTAGGGATTAAACCGGCCACTCAATAGTCACAACGTTAGAACTTCCCCGACACCTTGGACAAGGGTGAGTAATGGGCCCTTGCCCAAGATGCCGGGTGCTCGTGGTCCGTCCCACGACAGTCTGCGGAGCGGCACCTGTTCTTGAGTGATGGCGCAATGTGCCTTCGACCACATGACTTTGTTTGGAATGATCGGTCAAATAACATTTTTGTGGGCGGCGTTAATTTGCTCAGCTTGCCCAATGGGATTGTGTGGCAATCCTGGCGTGCCAGCGAGCTCGGGATGCTGGGAGACATACCGTGCCTTGATCACCTCGGATGTGCCGCGGCTGTTGTCATGGCTCCAGCCCGGCGGCATCAGACAGTATTTTGCCCGCTCTCGCCAAGAAAGACCCGGCTGCAACACGTCGCGGAAAATCCCGACCCACTCATGAAAGGCAACGCGAAGAGGATTGAAAGTGCCGAGGTTGTGGACGAGCCCGTAATCAACCTTGTCTTCGTCCATTTCAGGCACGAATGTGCCAAATAGCTTGTCCCAGATGATGAAGACACCGGCGTAGTTGCAATCAAGATAGCGAGGGTTTCGCCCGTGATGCACGCGGTGGTGCGAGGGCGTGTTCATTACAGCCTCGAACCAGCGCGGAAGGCGTCCAATCGTTTCAGTGTGAATCCAGAATTGATAGATCAGGTTCATACCACCTACGAATAGAACCATCGCGGGGTGAAACCCCAACAGGATCAACGGCGCACGCAGGATCATCATAAAGGTGAATATTCCGGTCCAGGTTTGACGCAACGCGGTGGTCAGATTGTAATGCTGCGAAGAATGGTGATTGACATGGCTCGCCCAAACCCAACGAACGCGGTGACCAAAGCGATGCACCCAGTAATAGCTCAGATCGTCCAGCACAAAGCAGAGCGCAACGATCCAAAGAGAGGTCCCCAGATCAAACGGTGTGATCCGCCAGAGCAGCATGAAAAGCCCATAGGCGATGAAGCCGAACAGAATACCAGAGGCCACATTGCCGGCACCCATGACAAGCGAGGTCAACGCGTCGCGTGTCTCGTATCGCCCGCCACGCCCTTTGAAGGTGATCCAGAGAAGTTCTGCGAGAATCGCGGCGATGAAAAACGGTACGGCCCAGTTCACCACATCGGGAAAGCTTATCATGTCCGTCATGCTGGTTCCTTCAGGGTTTCGAGCCAGCGAGCCGCTTCGTCAGGGTCCAGAGACAGGCCTATGCGCGGGGCTGTGAAATCGGGTAGGTTGATGCGCAGGCCCTTTGCGTCGGTGGTGATGTGTGCTTGGGTCAGATAACGAGCCGTCGTATCCGCACCCATCGGCCAAACGACGCCGTAGCCTTGCTCGGTTTTGACCAATGCGGCCAAGCGGTTTTGGCATAGGATGACGCGGGTGGGTCTATGTCCGGAAAATTCGCGCAGCCATGCCCTGCTTGCGGCGCTCTCGTCGGCTAGGATTGCTCTGCGCGAAAGACCAAGCACATGCAAAAGCACCGCAATGCCCGCTATTCCAAGCACAACCATCGGCAACAGGATGCTCAACGGCATGGTATCCTCCCTCGTCACAAGTTTAGCCAAAGAATTTATGAACTTGTCAAACGTGGCGTTACGTCATCCGCCTGAAACCGAGCCAGGCGGAACCCGTCGTCGTCCCTCGCGCCACAGAAGGAGGGCCGCGCCGCAGACGATCACAGCCGCACCAAGTAGGGACACGGTGTCAGGCCAGACACCGAACACCACCCCGTCATAGATCCCGGCAAAGATGAGCGCGGTGTAAAAGAACGGGGCCACATAGCTCGCATCCCCCCGTGCCATGGCATTGACAAAACAGGTCTGAGCCGCTGCCATCAGGACACCAATCGCCGCAAGCGCCGCCCATTGTGCCGCATTGGGAGCCTGCCAGACCCAGACAACGGCAAGGCTGGCGATTGTGAGACCAATGGCATTGTTGACGAGCAAAATCTGCCACGGCCCCTCGCGTCCCGACAGGCGTTTGATAAAGATCAGTTCCGCCCCAAGGCAGAGCGCGGCCCCAAGTGCCAGTATCGCGCCAAATTCGACGATCCCGCTACCCGGACGCATCAGAATTGCCGCACCAATCAAGGCAGTGCCCGCCGCCGCCCATCGAACCGGACCCACGCGCTCGCCCAAAAGCGGGATTGCCAGCATCATGCCAAACACCGGGTTGAGAAAGCTGATCGCGGTTGCATCCGAGAGAGGAATGAAAGCCGCTGCGGCGAACATTAACGTGACCCCCGCCCAGCCAAGGCTTGATCGCTTGGTGTGGGTGGCAAAGTCAGGACGGGTCATGCGCGGCCGCTTCACCCCAATCATCGTGCCAATCACGAGGAACGCAAAAAGAAATCTTCCATGGCTGATCTGCAGCGCAGGCAGCGGTGTGCCGAGCGCCCCGGTCCCTATCGCCTTGGCCAAAAGCGTTGTGCCCGCGAGCAAAGCGGCGGCCAGAAGGGTAAGCAAGGCCGCAAGGGCAGGATCTTGTGCGCGCGGATGGAACATCGCGACAGCTTTGCCGCGCCGCTCAATGCGCTGCAAGCTCGAAGCAGCCGACACGGTCCAATAAAATTTGCGGCTCTCATTCCAAAAACGACAGGATGTCGTCGTTTGCCAATCACGCCCTCGATATCCGTGGTCAGTCTTACGAAAAATTGGAACGACACGATGCACCAACGCCGCATTCCTGAATGGCTCCGCCATGCACCCGCGCCCTCCGTTCGAGGTTTCGCCACGCTGGCAGGCACTGAGGCGATGGCGCGTGGCATCCTGATATCCGTTATGCCGCTCGAGATGTACCGCGCCCTCCGGGACGCGGCACTCGTGTCCGAGGTCTATTTCCTTGTGGGTATCTTGTCGCTTGTCACCGGGCTTATGGTGCCGTTCGTTTCACGCTTCATGCCGCGTCGCTGGATCTACGTTATGGGCTGTGCGATGTTTGCGGGGGGCGCAACCTTGGGGGCACAGGGCGGTGCATTGGGCATGATCGGCGCGCTGGCTCTTATCACCGCCGCGACGGTCACCGTCTTTGTCTGCTTTAATGCCTATGTCCTCGATTTCATCGCCAAGACTGAGCTCGGTCGATGCGAGACGTCGCGCATGTTCTACAGTGCGCTGGGCTGGACGGTGGGGCCATGGCTCGGCGTTACACTTCTGGGTGTCTGGCGACCGTTGCCCTTTATGATTGCCGGGGTGGCCGCGCTCACGATGATGGTGCTCTTTCTCTATATGCGGCTCGGGAATGGACGCCTGATCACCCGCGCACGCCGTCCGGCTCCCAATCCGCTTGCCTGGATGCCAAGGTTTTTTGCACAGCCCCGATTGGTGGCCGGCTGGATTTTTGCCGTAATCCGCTCCTGCGGGTGGTGGGCCTATGTGGTCTATTTGCCGATCTTCGCGCTTGAGCAGGGATTGGGCGAAGATCTCGGCGGTATGCTGCTCTCTGTCTCGAATGGCATGCTGTTTCTGACGCCGCTGATGCTGCGCTGGATGCAGCGTCGGTCTATCCGCCATGCTGTTCGGGCAGGATTTTTGATGTCGGGGCTGCTATTTGTCTTTGGCGCGGCGCTGAGCGGCTTGCCCTGGGTTACAGTGGCCTGCCTCGCCTGCGCATCTGTTTTCTTGGTGTTGCTGGATGTCTCGGCGGGATTGCCATTTCTGATGGCGGTAAAACCATCAGAGCGCACCGAGATGTCGGCCATCTACGCAAGTTTCCGCGACGTGTCGGGCATTCTCACGCCAGGGGCGGCCTGGCTGGTGCTGCTCATCGCCCCATTGCCGGGAATCTTTGTGGTATCGGGTGTTGGCCTCATGGGGTGCTGGCATCTGGCGCGGCGGCTGCATCCGCGACTGGGGGCTGTGCGTGTGGCAATGGAACAGGGACCATCTCTCAATATTCCGCTTCCCTTGAGCCAAAAGACCGGCTAGATCACGACCAATGATCACGCACGCAACATATGCCCAGACCCGACGCCGACGCTTCTGCGCCTGACGTCCTTTCGTCTTGTGGTCCCGGCGCGTCTGCGTGCCAAATCCCCGAATGGTCCCAAATGATTGACTTGGCCTCGCCCTTGCGGCACTCAAAGGGCCTCTTTGACAAGGATATAGCCATGATCCCTTCGATCCTGCCAACCTATAATCGCGCACCGCTTTCTTTCGTCAAGGGCGAGGGAACCTGGTTGATCGAAGCTGACGGGCGACGGTTTCTCGATCTGGGCGCGGGTATTGCTGTCAATGCCATGGGGCATGCCCATCCAGCACTTGTGGCGGCGCTGACAGAACAAGCGGGCGCACTTTGGCATACCTCGAACCTCTACCAGATCCCCAAGCAACAGGAACTGGCGGACCGGCTGGTTGCGGCCACGTTCGCCGACACGGTGTTCTTCACCAATTCCGGGACTGAGGCGTGCGAATTGGCGGTCAAGATGGCGCGCAAACAATTCTATGACGCGGGCCAGCCTGAGCGCACAGATATCATCGCCTTTGAGGGTTCGTTTCATGGGCGCTCTGCGGCGGGAATCGCCGCGGCAGGCTCGGAGAAAATGACAAAGGGTTTTGGACCGCTATTGCCCGGTTTCAAGCATGTCGCTTGGGGCGATCACGATGCTCTGCATGCGGCCATTGATGAGAATACGGCCGCAATACTAATCGAGCCCGTGCAGGGTGAGGGCGGCATCCGCCCGTTGCCAGATCAATGCCTCAAGGGCCTGCGTGCGCTCTGCGACGAGACGGGAATCCTGCTCATACTTGACGAGGTGCAGTGCGGTATGGGGCGAACGGGGCGGCTCTTTGCACATGAATGGGCCGGCGTCACGCCTGATATCATGATGGTTGCCAAAGGCATCGGCGGAGGTTTCCCTTTGGGTGCGGTGTTGGCAACGGAACACGCGGCCTCCGGTATGACTGCGGGCACGCATGGGTCCACCTATGGCGGCAATCCTTTGGGATGCGCCGTTGGCTGCGCTGTAATGGAGCATGTGGCAAATTCTGAATTTCTGGCAGAGGTGAACCGCAAGGCGGGTCTGATGCGACAGAGACTTGAAGGTCTGGTGGCAGCCCATCCAACTATATTCGAGGCGGTGCGGGGCATGGGGCTCATGCTGGGTCTCAAATGCCGGGTGCTGAATACGGATGTGGTTCAAGCAGGATATGCTGCGCTCATTGCCACGGTGCCTGCTGCCGACAATGTCCTGCGCCTATTGCCTCCGCTCACCATCACCGATGATGAAATAGCCGAAGCCGTGGCGCGCCTTGATGCGGTCGCAACGACCTTGGAATGCGCGTGATTTCTTCGTTCCCAAAATACTCCGGGGGTTTGGGGGCTGGCCCCCAAACAACCTCCCATCAAAAAGCGATACGTCCATGACCCATTTTCTAGATATCCACAAAACATCTAAAGCTGACCTCCGGGCTATGATTGATCAGGCCCGCAGCATGAAAGAGGCCCGCGCTGACCGCCCGCGCGGCACGCCGGATGACGAGCAACCGCTGGCCGGGCGCATGGTGGCGCTCATCTTCGAAAAACCTTCAACCCGGACCCGCGTTTCGTTTGATGTGGGCGTCCGGCAGATGGGTGGGCAGACTTTGGTGCTTTCGGGGGCCGATATGCAATTGGGGCATGGGGAAACCATTGCCGACACCGCGCGTGTCATGAGTCGATATGTCGATTTGATCATGATCCGGACCTTTGATGAATCCGTTCTTCTTGAAATGGCGGAGCATGCCGATGTGCCGGTGATCAACGGCCTCACGGACCGCACCCATCCCTGCCAGATCATGGCTGATATCCTGACCTACGAGGAACACCGCGGCCCGATCCAAGGCAAAAAGGTCGTTTGGTCCGGCGATGGCAACAATGTCTGTGCCTCCTTGCTGCACGCCGCTGGGCAATTCGGGTTCGACCTGACGTTTACCGGCCCGATGCAGCTTGACCCGGAGCCGGAGTTCATCGGCCTTGCGCGCAAGGCAGGCAGCACGATCACGATTGAGCGCGATCCGTTCAAGGCTGTCGACGGGGCCGACCTTGTCGTCACGGACACCTGGGTCAGTATGCATGACAGCCAGTCCATGAAGGAGCGCCGCCATAACATGCTCCGGCCCTATCAGGTCAATGACAAACTGATGGCAGCGGCGAAGCCCGATGCGCTTTTCATGCACTGCCTGCCGGCTCATCGTGGCGAAGAGGTGACGTCTGATGTGATGGATGGACCGACCTCCGTAATCTTTGATGAGGCGGAGAATCGCCTTCATGCACAGAAAGCTGTCATGCGCTGGTGTCTTGGGGTGTGAAAACGCAGCCGCTTGCAATACCGTCCCTAATCCGCTTAGCCTGACATCGTGGCGTTAGCGGTATCAGGGGGGCGAATGGCGCAGGCGCAGATCGGCATCTACGGACTTGGGACAATGGGCAGCGCCTTGGCGCTCAACATGGCCGAGCACGGCTTTGATGTGGCTGTGACCAATCGTGAGAGTGATTGGATCGCGCCTTTCGTTGAAGAAGCATCTGCGTTCTCAGCACGGCTGCACCCAAAGGAGCGGCTGACGGATTTTGTCGCAGCCCTCAGGACACCGCGCGTCATCCTCTTCATGATCCCATCGGGTGCGCCGATGGACGCGATGCTGGAAGAGATTACCCCTTTGCTTAGCCCCGGCGACACCGTAATCGACGGCGGCAATGCGGATTTTCACGACACCCGCCGTCGTGCAGCGCAATTGACTGAACGCGATCTGCATTTCGTGGGCTTGGGGGTGTCTGGCGGCGAGGCGGGCGCACGTCATGGCCCGTCGATGATGCTGGGCGGGAGCCGCCATAGTTGGGCGCAACTAGAGCCAATTCTGACTTCCATCGCCGCGACATATGATGGCACACCTTGCGTAGCGCATCTGGGGCCGGACGGGGCGGGGCATTTCGTCAAGACCGTGCACAACGGTATTGAATATGCCGATATGCAAGTGATCGCCGAAATATACAGCCTGCTCCGCAACGGGTCCGCGATGCCCCCCGCCGAGATTGGTGCGCTCTTTGCCGATTGGGATCGTGGACCGCTGAAATCCTATCTGGTCGAGATCACGGCCCAGCTTTTGACCTACACCGATCCCGAAACAGGGCATCCGATGGTCGACGTGATCAAGGATGCGGCGGGGCAAAAGGGCACTGGGCGCTGGACCGTGATCGAGGCGCTGCGTATGGGTCAGTCCGCCAGCATGATCGAGGCCGCGGTGGGCGCACGGGGCTGGTCTTCGGAAAAGGACACTCGGCAGCGGGCCGAGACCCTTCTTGGTGGGGCGGTCGGAGCTTTTGATGGCACGCCCGAAGTGCTGGCCGAGGCTTTTCTCGCCGCGCGCATTCTCGCATATGCCCAAGGTTTTCGCATACTTTCAGCGGCGTCAGAGGAGTATCACTGGTCGCTTGATGCAGCCACCATTGCTCGTATCTGGCGGGCGGGCTGCATCATCCGCTCTGCCCTACTCGATGATATTGCTGCGGCGTTCGATCTGGGATTGCCGCAGGATGAGTTGATCTTGTCACCGCAAATGGCGCAGACCCTTTCTCGCTGCATCCCCTCGCTGCGGCAGGTGGTCTGTAGTGCGGTGCATGGCGGGCATCCGGTCCCAGCACTTTCGGCGGGACTCGCATGGTATGACAGTATGCGCCTGGGTCACGGCAGCGCCAATATCATTCAGGCGCAGCGTGACATGTTTGGCCATCACGGATTTGAACGTCTGGGTCGGACCGGGCTGCATCATGGTCCGTGGTGGGATTGAAACCGCGCGTCGGTTCTTCGTAGGTGGAGCAAGGTGAAGATGGATCAGGGATCTGGCTGGCCTTCGGGTTATGGTCGCAGGGTGTTGACCACGGTAGATAGCACCAATGCCGAAGCCGCGCGGCTCGCGCCCTACCTGACGGGGCCAGAATGGATATTGGCACATCAGCAGACAGCGGCGCGTGGGCGGCGAGGCCGGGCATGGGCCAATCCGGCAGGCAATTTTTCCGCCACTTTGGTGATGCGTCCGACCGAGAGTCCGGACCGCGTGGCGCTGCGGTCTTTCGTAGCGTCTCTGGCGCTCTTTGAGGCACTGGTCGCTGCCACCGGGCGGGCTGAGGTCTTTGCTCTCAAGTGGCCGAATGACGTGCTTCTAAACGGGGGAAAACTGGCGGGAATATTGCTGGAAAGCGCCGGGGCGGGGGGCAGCCTCAGCCATTTTGCCATCGGCATCGGTGTCAATCTGTGCAGCGCCCCTGACGTGTCCGAGGTCGAGCAGGGCGCGTTGCGGCCTGTATCGCTCCTGTCTGAGACCGGTATTGTTCTTGACCCTGAGGAGTTCCTGGACTTGCTCGCCCCCGCCTATGCGCGACTTGAGTCGCAGTTCGTCACCTATGGATTTGCGCCCATACGCACCGCTTGGTTGGCGCGGGCAGCGCGCCTAGGCGAAGTGATTACCGCCCGCACGACCCGCGAGGTCTATGAGGGCACGTTTCAAACGGTGGACGAGGCTGGCAATCTTGTTCTATTGACCGCAATGGGACGGCAGACGATCGCGGCCGCCGAAGTGTTTTTCTGACGAAAAGGGGCCGGGCGCATGCTCTTGGCGATTGATTGCGGCAATACCAACACGGTGTTTTCAATCTGGGACGGACAGAAATTTCTCTGCACGCTGCGCACCGCCACGGATCATCAACGCACTGCCGACCAGTATTTCGTCTGGTTCAAGACTTTACTGCACCACTACGGGATAAAGGCCGATATTAACGGCGTCATCATCTCGTCCACCGTGCCGCGCGTGGTGTTCAATCTCCGGGTGTTCTCGGATCGCTATTTCAATTGCCGCCCAATCGTGGTCGGCAAACCCGAGTGCCGCCTGCCCGTCGATGTGCGAGTGGATGCGGGCACCCAAGTGGGACCGGATCGACTGGTGAATACGGTGGCTGGATTCGACCTCTATGGCGGCGACCTGATCGTGGTGGATTTCGGCACCGCGACCACCTTTGACGTGATCGACAACGATGGGGCCTACATCGGCGGCGTGATCGCGCCGGGGGTCAACCTGTCGTTGCAGGCACTGCATGAAGCCGCCGCCGCCTTGCCCCATATCGACGTCACCAAACCAGAGCGCGTGATTGGCACGAATACCGTCGATTGCATGCAGTCCGGCGTATTCTGGGGTTATGTCGGTCTGATCAATGGGCTATGTGAACGGATAAAGGCCGAGCGTGGCCGCACCATGAGGGTGATCGCAACGGGTGGGCTGGCACCTCTCTTCCAGCAAGGTACGGACGTGTTCGACATGTTCGAGGACAATCTGACGATGCACGGCCTGACCGTGATATACGCATATAATAAGGAGGGCTGACGCCCCATGAGTAGCGAACGACTTATCTACCTGCCCCTCGGAGGGGCGGGCGAAATTGGTATGAACGCCTATGTCTACGGCTATGGTAAACCGGGCAAGGAGCGACTGATCCTTGTCGACTTGGGGGTTACTTTTCCGGATATGGACGGGACACCCGGGGTTGATCTGATCCTGCCAGATATCAGTTGGCTTGAGGCGCGTAAGGGGCAGCTTGAGGCGATCTTTATTACTCATGCACATGAGGATCACGTTGGCGCCGTCGCGCATTATTACGGGCGTCTTGGCGCGCCGGTGTACGCACGCGCGTTTACCGCCAATATCGCGCGCCGCAAAATGGAAGAACATGGCCACCCTGACAAGGCGGTCAAGACCGTTTCCCCTTGGCCAGAAACTGTGGCAGCGGGACCGTTCACGGTTGGATTCGTGCCGCTTTCGCACTCTATCCCGGAAAGCTCCGGTCTGGTGATCGATAGCGCCGGTGGGCGCATCGTGCATACCGGGGACTTCAAGATCGACCTCGATCCGGTGGTTGGAGAGCCGTTTGACCGTGATCTCTGGGCCAGCCTCTCAGAGCCGGGTGTCAAGGCGCTTGTTTGTGACTCTACCAATGTGTTTAGCCATCACGAAGGACGCTCCGAGAGCACAGTGGGCGGACCGATCACGGATCTGGTTGCGGCCTCCAAGGGTATGTTCGTTTGCACGACATTTGCCAGCAATGTTGCGCGCGTCAAATCGTTGGCCGAGGCTGGCGTCCGGGCGGGACGCTCTGTCTGTCTCATGGGACGTGCCATGCAGCGGATGATCGAGGCAGCGCAAGCCACAGGCGTGCTCAAGGGATTTCCCAAGACGATCAGTCCGGAAGAAGCGGGCTCCGTACCGCGCGACAGTCTGATGTTGATTGTCACCGGCAGTCAGGGCGAGCGGCGTGCGGCCAGTGCGCAACTTGCCAATGGCAAATACAACGGCATCGTCCTCAAGGATGGTGACACGTTCCTGTTCTCATCCAAGACCATTCCCGGTAACGAGCGCGGCGTCATTCGCATCATCAACCAATTTTCTGAAATGGGTGTCGATGTGGTCGAGGGCGATGACCGCTATCACGTCTCGGGCCATGCCAACCGCCCTGACCTCGATGAGATGCACAAGCTTATCAAACCGCAGATGGTCATTCCGATGCATGGTGAACATCGACACCTGCGCGAGCACGTCAAACTGGCCAATGCCAACCGGCTCAAGGGTGTTCTGGCAGTCAATGGGATGATGATTGATCTCAGTGGCACAGCACCCAAAATTGCTGAATATGTCGAGACCGGTCGCACCTATCTGGATGGGTCTGTGCAGGTGGGGGCGATGGATGGCGTGGTCCGGGACCGTATCCGAATGGCCTTGAACGGGCATGTGATGATCAATGTCATCCTCGATGAAGAAGACGAGCCTTTGGGTGAGCCTTGGGTCGAGGTCATGGGCCTTGCCGAGACTGGGCGTAGCCGCGCGCCCCTCGTAGATGTCCTGGAAGAGGATCTCGCGCAGTTCATGGGGCGGGCAGGGGCCAAGACACTGACTGACGATGACAAGCTCGAAGAGGGGTTGCGCCGTGTCGCACGGCAAAGCGCCCAGACCGAGATCGGCAAGCGGCCAGAGGTGACGGTGGTCATCAGTCGCCTGGCGGTCTGAGCCAGAGAGGGCAGAGGTATGCGGATCGGCTATGTTATGGCAGAAGGTCGGGGGGAAACCGATCTTTTGTTGCATGACGTGGCGCGAGCGGCGCAGGCGCGCGGCCTGCGTTTGTGCGGAACGGTACAGGTAAACACCAATTGCGGTGCTGATCGACCCTGCGACATGGATGTCGAGGTGCTGCCGGACGGACCGGTGATCCGCATCTCTCAAAGTCTAGGACCTGGTGCGCGCGGCTGTCGGTTGGACCCATCGGCGCTCGAGCTGGCGGTCGCCGCAGCCGAGGCACGGCTAGCGGAGGGCTGCGATCTGGTCATCGTCAACAAATTCGGCAAGCACGAGGCCGAGGGGCGCGGGTTTCGCAATCTGATTGCCGAGGCACTGAGCCGGGACGTGCCGGTGCTGGTTGGGGCAAATCGGCTGAACGCGCCGCATCTGTTGGCCTTTTCCGATGGGCTGGCAGAAGCGCTCAGCCCGGACCTCGCGCGCATTCTCGATTGGCTCGATCATGCGGCAACCGGTGCGCGCGCCTGAACCAGAACGCAATTGACCGGGCGGGGGCCATCTGTCATGCAGCAGGCTCAGTCAAGGTGAGGCGAAGACGATGAAGGTCATCATCTGCGGGGCTGGCCAAGTCGGCTGGCAGATCGCACGGCATCTCTCGGGCGAGCGCAACGATGTTACGGTTGTGGACAACAACCCGGATCTTGTGCGCCGCGCCACCGAAACGCTCGATGTGCAGGGGATCACGGGCTTTGCCTCTTACCCCGATGTGCTTGAGCGGGCAGGCGCGCGCGATGCGGACATGATTATCGCGGCCACCTATTCGGATGAGGTCAACATGGTGACCTGTCAGGTGGCACACTCGGTCTTTGGCATCAGTCGCAAGATTGCGCGACTGCGCAGTCAGTCTTATCTCGATGCGATCTATTCCGATCTCTACCGCCGCGATCACATGCCGATCGACGTCGTGATCAGTCCCGAACGAGAGGTGGCGCAGGCCGCGTTGCAACGCCTCGCGGCACCCGCTGCATTCGACACCGAAATGTTCATGGGCGGGCAAGCGCAACTCATGGGCATCAGGCTCGAAGAGGACTGTCCGGTCCTCAATACGCCGTTGCGCCAGCTGAGCGATCTCTTCTCAACTCTGCGTGTGGTGGTTCTGGCGGTTCGTCGTGAGGGACGACTGTTTGCGCCTGAAGCAGGTGATCAGCTCTTTGAAGGGGACGAGTGCTATCTTTTTGCCCCGGTGGAAGATGTGCCACGCACACTCGAGGTGTTCGGCAAATCGCAAAAGAAACAGGAGCGGGTGGTCATTATCGGGGGCGGCAATATCGGTCTTGCGGTGGCGCAGGCGCTTGAGACGAGACAGGGCGGTCGTATCCGCGCCAAGGTGATCGAGAAAAGCCGGCCTCAGGCAGAGCGTGCGGCGGATGCGCTGGAGCGCACGATTGTTCTGAACGGAGATGGTCTCAACGCCGCCCTCTTGGCCGAGGCGGGGATATCGCGCGCAGATGCGGTTTTGGTTGTGACTGATGACGACAAGACCAACATGCTGGCCGCCGTGCGCGCCAAGTCCGAAGGGTGCCCATTTGCCGTGGCGTTGATCAATGACCCGACGATGGTGCCGCTACTCGAACCTTTGGGCATCGACGCCTATATTAACCCGCGTGCGACGACTGTAAGCTCGATTCTGCGGCATATCCGTCACGGCAAGGTACGCGGAGTCTATTCCATAGGTGATGCCGAGGGCGAAGTGATCGAGGCAGAAGTGATGTCGACCTCTTCCATTGCGGGCGCGGCCATCCGCGACATCGACTTTCCCGAAGGCGTGCTGGTTGGAGCGGTGCGCAAGGGCGGCAAGATCTACAAGCCCGCAGGCGGCCTTCGGGTGGAGGCGGGCGATGTGATCGTGATATTTGCAATGGCGGCAGATGTGGCGGCGGTTGAACAGCTGTTGCAGGTCTCGATCGACTTCTTTTGATCCCATGATCGCCCGGCTTCTGACATTTCCCCTGATCCTGATCCTCGCTGGGGTGGCGGCGTTTCTTATGTTTCTGCCTGCCATCGACGCGGCGATGCGCGGCTACAGCGGCGTGGGGCGAGCCTTTGCCTTTTCCGGTATTCTTGGACTGGCTTTGGTTATGAGCGTGGGGTTGGCTCTGTCCGGCCGAACCAATCAAAAGATGAACGATACGCAAAATCTGATTTCGCTCTTGCTAGCCTATCTCTTGCTGCCGGTCTTTCTGGCGCTGCCCTTCTACGAAGGGGTCAGAAATACCACATTCCTCAATGCATATTTCGAAATGGTATCCAGCTTCACGACCACCGGCGCGTCGCTCTTTGATGCGCCGGGGCGTTTGAAGGACAGTCTGCATTTGTGGCGTGCACTGGTAGGCTGGAGCGGGGGGCTCTTGATCTGGATTTCAGCGTCTGCGGTTCTGGCACCGCTCAGCCTTGGCGGTTTCGAAGTTACAGCACGCGGCGAACCGGGGCAGGATGAGACAGTGCTTGGCCGGTTTGAGCGAGCAGCCCCGGCCAAGCGATTGGCACAATCCACTGCCGTATTGGCGCCGGTCTATATCGGACTGACAGCTGCGCTCTGGATCATCCTGATGATTGGTGGGGAGCGCGCCTTTGTCGCAGCGGTGCATGCGATGTCAACCATGGCGACCAGCGGCATATCCTCAATTGGAGGCCTACAGAATGGCGCTGCGGGCTTTGCTGGTGAATTTGCTATTTTTCTCTTTCTCTTTTTTTCACTGTCCCGGCTTACTTTCTCATCCGATACGATTACCGCCGCGCGGCCGGGTGTCATCAATGATCCAGAGTTCCGGCTTGGCGTCATGCTGGTGATCGGTGTTCCCCTGATCCTGATTGTGCGTCATTGGCTTGCGACCTTGGGCATAGAGGAAACTGGAGACTGGCGTGTGGCGCTACGGGCACTCTGGGGCGCGCTCTTTACCGTGCTGTCGTTTCTATCCACCACAGGCTTTGAGAGCGCGGACTGGCAAGAGGCGCGCGACTGGTCAGGCTTGGGCACCCCTGGACTCATATTATTGGGATTGTCCCTGATTGGCGGTGGAGTGGCGACGACGGCAGGTGGTGTGAAACTGCTGCGGGTCTATGCGCTCTATCTGCATGCACGACGCGAAACCGAGCGTCTGGTGCATCCCTCCTCGGTCGGGCGGGCAACCGGCCTCGGGCGACGTATCCGGCGTCAGGGGGCCTATATTGCATGGGTTTTCTTCATGCTATTTGCGATGTCACTTACCTTTGTCACAGCGCTGTTGACGCTCTTTGGCCAAGGGTTCGAATCCGCACTGATTCTTACCATATCGGGCCTCTCAACGACTGGACCATTGATCCTCACCGCGAGTGAGGCGCCAATCCGCTTGTTGGAGCTGAGCGCCGGGGCCAAGATGGTCTATGCGATGGCGATGGTATTGGGACGACTCGAGACTTTGGCCCTTATTGCATTGCTCAATCCGTCCATCTGGCGAGACTAGCACCCCGTGCCTATCAACCTTTCAGATTGGAACGATTTTATTTTTGGGCTGGAAACTCTCGCAAGGGCAAGACATACTCTTTTGCATATGTAAGACCCCTCGCGCCGGTTCGCGGTGCGCGCAATAAAAAAGGCAGGAAGACGCATGGCTTCTGATCGACAAAATTTGCAGGACGCTTTTCTGAATCAGGTACGCAAGACCAAAATTCCTGTTACCGTCTTTCTGATCAACGGGGTCAAGTTGCAGGGTGTGATCACTTGGTTTGACAATTTCTGCATTCTGCTGCGCCGAGACGGTCAGTCGCAGCTTGTTTACAAGCATGCGGTGTCAACCATCATGCCCTCGCAGCCCGTGAATCTCTATGACGGTGATGAACCCAATTGATGGACCATGCACGCCCGATCACAAGGGCCTGGGTCATCCACCCCGAGATAGCCGGTGCAAGCCGCACACGTGAGCCTGCTTTAGCACTCGAAGAAGCCGTGGCTTTGGCGCAGGCTTTGCCGGATATCGACGTGGTCGGGTCGGATGTGGTGCGCCTGCGCAAACCCGATGCTGGTCGTCTCTTTGGTAAGGGCAAGCTTGAGGAGCTTCACCAAGCGATGGAGGCTGCCGACGTCGAGCTTGTGCTGGTCGATGGGCCGGTGACGCCCGTTCAGCAACGTAATCTGGAAAAGGCTTGGGGTGTGAAGCTCCTTGATCGTACCGGCCTTATCCTCGAGATTTTCAGCGACCGTGCCGCCACTCGGGAGGGCGTGCTTCAAGTTGAAATGGCAGCCCTCAGTTATCAGCGCACGCGCCTTGTGCGGGCCTGGACCCACCTTGAGCGGCAGCGCGGCGGGCTTGGCTTTGTCGGCGGTCCCGGCGAGACACAGATCGAGGCGGATCGTCGTGCGATTGACGATCAACTTGTGCGCCTGCGCCGTCAGTTGGAAAAGGTGGCCAAGACCCGCACGCTTCACCGCGCCGCCCGTGCCAAGGTGCCGTTTCCGATTGTGGCCCTCGTTGGCTACACCAATGCGGGGAAATCCACGCTTTTCAACCGTCTGACAGGGGCGGATGTTATGGCCAAGGATATGCTATTTGCGACTCTCGACCCGACCATGCGTAGAGTTGCCCTGCCAGAGGGTGGTCCCGAAGTGATCCTGTCTGACACTGTGGGTTTTATCAGTGACCTGCCCACTGAGTTGGTCGCGGCCTTTCGCGCAACTCTCGAAGAGGTCCTCTCTGCCGATCTTATCTGCCATGTGCGTGATATTTCACATCCGGAAACCGTGTCTCAATCGCGGGATGTCGCAGCAATCCTCGAAAGTCTTGGGGTGAGCGACAAGACCCCACAGATCGAGATTTGGAACAAGATCGACCAGCTCGAGGATGAGGCCCGCGCTGCAGCGGTGACTCAGGCCGAGAGGCAGGATGATGTTCTCGCGATTTCTGCAATCACAGGGCAGGGGATCAACGACCTCGTTGCCGCCATCGGCGCCAAACTGGCCGATGTGACCCATGAGACGGTGTTACACCTTCAGTTTGGCGAGGGACGCAAACGGGCTTGGCTCTTTGAAAAGGAGCTTGTCGAGTCGGAGCGTCAGACCGACGATGGCTTTGACTTGACCGTCCACTGGACAGCGCGCCAAGAGGCCCAGTTCCGCGATCTATGATGGTGGAATGCTTGGGCCCCCGCGAAGGGATCCTGAGAGGGCTGTCGCTAAAGTGCCAGTTGAACGTTGCTCGAAATCCGCAGCGTTTGAGTTTGTCCTAATATGCAAGAAGCAATGGTGCCAACGCCTCGTAAGGCAACACATGACGGGATTGGATTTCTTCTTTGAGGCCGTGATTTGCCCCTTCATGGTGCCTTCATCAAATTCCTGCTATTGTCACAGCCCTACGAGACCGCGCTCCCCAATGACCTCGAACCCAAACGCCGCAGACGATAAGTATCTCGATCTCCTTAGTTCACCGCCTGCGGCACCTTCGCCCGCTTTGGTATAAAACATGCCTTAATCCTTGCCCGTGCCGTGCTTTCGTTTATCAAGAACACGCACAAGAACAAGAAGCTGACGCATGCCCAAAGACACTGCTCCTGAAACACCCGCACCGGTTCTCAAAGATGCGCGCGACTGGGTTCGTATTCTGTCGACCTATCGCGACCCGAGCCCAACGCGTAGCACCTTCGAACTTGGGGTCACGCTTGGCCCGTTCCTGCTGCTCTGGGCGGCTGCATGGTGGTCGTTATCGGTCAGCCTGTGGCTGACACTTGCGCTGTCGCTCGTCAACGCTGCCTTCCTCTTGCGTCTCTTTGCGATCCAGCACGATTGCGGCCATGGTGCATTTTACAAAAGCCGCAACCTCAGCGATTGGCTCGGTCGTGTCATAGGTGTGCTTACTCTCACACCCTACGATGTCTGGCGGCGCGCCCACTCGATCCACCATAGTTCGGCGGGCAATCTCGGGCGGCGGGGAATAGGCGATATCACGACCCTGACCGTGAGCGAATACCGCGCTCTGTCGCCACTTAAACGTCTGATGTACCGGCTTTATCGACATCCGATTGTGATGTTTGGCTTAGGGCCAGGTTACCTTTTCTTTGTGCAGAACCGCCTTCCCATGGGGCTCATGGCACAGTCGCGATACTGGATCAGCGCGATGGGCACCAATGCGGCGATCCTCGCACTGCTTGGGCTCATCCTATATTTTGGTGGGCTTCTGCCAATCCTGCTTATTTTCGTGCCCACGACCCTCCTTGCTGCCACTGCTGGCGTTTGGCTCTTTTACGTGCAGCACCAGTTTGAAGACACGCATTGGGAGGAGGATGACGATTGGGATCTGCACGATGCGGCCCTGCACGGCAGTTCACATTACGTTTTGCCGTCGGTCCTGCAATGGCTCAGTGCCAATATCGGGATACATCATGTGCATCATCTCTACAGCCGCATCCCGTTCTACCGCCTGCCTGAGGTGCTGCGCGACCATGCAGCCTTGGCTGAGTCGCATCGACTCACGATTCGTCAGAGCTTTGCAACGACACGCCTGCACCTCTGGGACGAGAGCAGTAAGCGGTTGATCTCTTTCTCGAACTTGGCCACCAACCCCTGACACCGATATTTTTGGGTAAATTTCAGCGCCAGACCCGTCACTTTAGTCGGGCTGTTTGAATTTTTTTACCGCCCCTGCATCCAAACACCTTCTCGCCCGAGTCTCCTAAGTATCCAAGCTGCAGATAGGCTGCGGCTTCTGATATCCGAGGACTGACTTATGACCAAACTGACTTTTGCACTCGCGACCACTGCCCTGCTGACGAGCACATCGTTGGCCACCGCAGATAATCATGGCAACCACAGCCTGACCGCAATTGCCCTTTCGGGCGATAACATGCTGCACAAGATCGACGTTGCCACTGCGACTGTCAAAGCCTCCATGCCGGTCGAGGGGGTCTCCAGACTGCTCGGAATTGACCTGAGACCAGCCACAGGTCAGTTGATCGGCGTCACCGACGGGTTTGAGATTGTCGAGATCGACCCGGAAACCGGCGCTACCACGGTAATCTCCAAAATGGACAAAGAGCTTCCGATTGGCGGCGATGCGGCCGTGATCGTGGACTTCAACCCCAAAGCCAACAAGCTGCGCTTTATGTCCGGCACAACCAACCACCGTGTCGATATCGAGAGCGGCGCTGTTACCGTCGACGGCAGTCTGACCTTTGACAGCGCTGATATGCACGCAGGCGAAGCCCCGGCCATCGTCGCGGCGGCCTACAGCAATTCCTATGGCACGCCTGAAGCAACGGCGATGTACGACATCGACAGCACCATCGTCGCCCTTATTCAACAGACATCACCCAATGACGGCACGCTCGCTGCCATCGGCAAACTCGGAATTGACGGCGCGGCGCCCTATGCCTTCGATATCGCGACCGATGCCGAGGGAAAGAATACCGCGTGGCTGGTGTCAGGTTCCATGCTGCACACGGTCTCGCTTGACTCCGGGTCTGTTGCCGAAAGCTGGGAACTGACCGGAACAGACGGCGCCGCCGTGCGCGACATCACCTTCATGACGGCGATGTAACCGGATTGTCGGCTCCGCACGTGGAGCCGGCAAGCACCTCCCGGTAAGATCATCCCCCAGTTTGGCGGATGTTTTGTGCCCAGTTACCGCCGATCTTGGTTTGACCGGGAGGTGTCCAGTCTTTACCCCTGAACAGAAGGAGTCGACTCCTAGCATTAAGATGGAAAAAGAGCCCTTCTGTGACAGACCTCTCCCTGTTGATCCAATCCTGTGCCGCCGGCGAGCGCTCGGCCTTAAAACAGATCATGGAGACCGAAGGTGGGCAAATGCTCGGCGTTGCCCGTCGGATGCTCCGACGACAGGATCTGGCCGAAGACGCTGTGCAGGAATGCTTCGTCTTGCTCTGGCGGAAAGCGCACCAGTTCGATGCCGAGAGGGGTCAAGCCAAGGCTTGGATCTATACGATCTTGCGCAACCGATGTCTCACGCTCTTGCGCAACGCGCATCCGGAAACCGCACTTGATCCCGCAGAGGCTGAAGAAGCATCTGATGATGCAATTCTAGAGATCGCCTACAATCGTCTTGAGCGCACGCATGATCTGCGCATCTGTCTTGAATCCTTGGACCCTCATAAACGCATGGCCATTCTGTCATCCTATATCCTTGGCTACAGCCATGGCGAGATTGCCGGACGCATGGGGGCGCCACTCGGATCAGTCAAGGCTTGGGTGCGGCGCGGTCTGTTGATGCTGCGGGAGTGTCTGTCATGACCGACCATTCCCTGTCAGAACGGATCGACGAGGTCGTTCTTGGTCTGGCCAGCGAGGCGGAGCTGTTCGAGATCGAAGGGCTCTGTGCGGCGGATGCCAAAGTGGCCGCGATGCTAGAGCGCGCGCGCCAGCGATTTTTGGCTCTGGATGAAACTGCCGATATACTGCCCCTCCCTGACGGCCTATGGGCACGAGTCGAAACATCCTTGACCGAAGCCGGGCCACACGCGGATGAAATTCCTGCCACCGCACAAGTGATCGCGTTTGCTCCTCTTCAACACAGGCTCAAGACATGGCGATTGGCCGCTTTGAGCGGCATCGCTGCAACTTTCATGCTTGCAAGCGTTTTGGGTTGGTCACTAGTGACAGCGGTTGACCCAACAGTCATTGCCGTTCTGCTCGACGACCAAGGACAGCCCATTGCCGTGGTCGAAGGCACGCAGAGCAACCAGACCCTGATTACATTGTTGGAGAACGCCCGTGTCCCGGACGATCGCGTGATGCAGGTCTGGACCAAGCCGCAGGATGACGGCAGCCCGGTGTCCCTTGGCCTGCTGTCAACGGCGCGCTCTCTTACCCTGTCGGTGGACGGCCTTCCTCCCCCCCGCGCGGACCAACTCTACGAGATCACCTTCGAGCCTCTGGGGGGCTCTCCCACAAACCTTCCAACGGGTCCGATCCTGGCGAAAGGCTTTGCCAAGACACCGGTGTACTAAGACCGCTTTGAATCCTGCCTTGCGCCCCATCGCCAGGGCGGCCTGATGAGAACCTTGGCGCTGTGACCTGCCACTGATCGTTTCTCCAATTTCATAAACACCTTACCACGGTGTCCACGAAATCGGCAGCAGCTCAAACGGATAATTTCTGGTTCATCCTATCAATTAGGAGATCGAGATGATGCAGAAACCTGAAACTTCGACGGACGCCGCTGCAAGCTGGTCAAGACCATCCGCCACAAAATCCGCCAGACCTATTCTGCTGAAAGGAAAATCCGCGTTATCTTGGCCGGTTCGCGTGGCGAGGAAAGTATCTCGGTGCTGTGCCGGTGGGAAAGTATTGCCGAGAGCCTGTGTCACAGCTTGTTAAACGCGTTTCTGGAGCCCGGCGACCTTCGGCGATACTGCCACGTCGTGCCGCGCAGGAGAAGGCGGAAAGCATGATCCATGGCGCTGACCTCCGGCAGAGGTCGCACTGACCGATGCCTCGCGGGGAATTCCTTTGAGTGATAAAAGAAAGCCCACAACGAAGCCGTTGCGGGTTTCTCTTTGCTATCAATACCTTGCGGTAGTTTTGGCTCCGGCGGTAGGGATCGAACCTACGACCAATTGATTAACAGTCAACTGCTCTACCGCTGAGCTACGCCGGAACACTTGGGCCGTATAGCAACCGAGTTGGAGGAGGTCCAGAGGATTTGTCACAAAAAATCGACTGCTTTCGCGTATCCGTCAAAGGCACGCAAATGCTGTGTCGGCGTGCAGTTCACCCAGTGGAATAATTCGAGATTTCTGAGTTAGATCAATGAGGTGCGCAAGTACATTTCGTCTCGCGACCGGGAGGAGGTGAGCGGGGGTATCTGCGTAGACGATCGCTGTCACTTGAGAGGCTGACCGGGGGCCTGCGTGCAAGACCTCGAGAATCGCAGCTTCGCGCGCTAAACGGTGTGATATCAGCCAGTCGAGGCGCGCGGCCGGGTCTTCTATTGGTCCACCGTGGCCCGGCAGAAATCGTCTTGCATGGAGCGCTTTCAGCCGCCTGCAGGATGCCATGAATTGTGTGAGGTCCCCATCTGGCGGCGAGACAAGAGAACTGGCCCAGCCCATCACCAGATCCCCTGTCAGAATTGTGTCTTCGATCACAAAGCACAGGTGATTGCCAAAATGACCCGGCGTCCAGTGTGGCGTAATCTGCCATCCATCGCCAACGACGGACTCTCCATCGAAGAGCAACTGATCCGGGGTAAAAGTCGTGTCCACACCCTCTCCACCGCCGATCATACCCGTGTCGGCGAGGTGTTGCATCACGGGGCTGCGGCCAGCTCTTGCGTCGCCATAGGCGAAGACCGGTGCACCCGTTTCGTCCGAGAGGCGCGCTGCCAAGGGCGAGTGATCGAGATGTGCGTGCGTGACGAGGATGTGGCTGACGCACTGTCCGGGGCCAATCGCACGCAGAATGGCCTGCAAATGCGCGGTATCATCTGGGCCAGGGTCGATTACGGCCAATTGTCGGGTGCCCAGAACGTAGGTATTTGTACCCCAAAACGTCATCGGCGAGGGGTTGGGCGCAAGAATCCTCCGGAGGTCGCTGCCCAGATCTTGCGCTATGCCTACGGGGGGTCTTTTTTCTTGGTCCGTTTGCATGGCTCTTCCTTCTGGCAACCCACGCAGCTAGGTTTAACCATGTCGGTTCGATGGCTCAAACCCTATATGCCCCGAAGCCTTTATGGGCGAGCGGTTCTTATCCTGCTTTTGCCGGTTATAACGCTGCTTTTGGTCGTATCTTTGGTATTTACACAAAGGCTCTTCGACGACGTCACACAGCAGATGGTAAAGACTGTGGCCCGCGAGATTCGGCTGGTGTTGGCCCAACCTGAGGGGAGCGCGGTTGCCGACATCCTTGAGATCGAGCGGCGGCGCGTACCAATGTCCGAGATTCCTCGTGCAGATGAGTACGACTGGTTCGATCTGTCTGGGAATGTGGTCATCCGCGAGTTGCGAGAGTATTTCGATGATTTGGAACGCGTTTCATTGGCCGATAGCAAGTATGTCATATTATATTTTCAGCGAGACGAGTCGGTGATTGAACTTGTATTCGACCGTCGTCGAGTATCAGCGCGGAGACCCTATCAAGTTCTTGTAAACCTTGCGTTTTATGGGATTTTGATGACGGTGGTCTCTTATGTTTACATGCGCAAACAACTGCGACCAATTACGCGCCTTGCAGAGGCGGCAGAGGCTTTTGGGCGCGGTCGGCATGTACCCTACCGCCCGGCAGGCGCCATAGAAGTGCGCGCTGCGGGCAATGCGTTTCTTGATATGCGCGCACGGTTGGAACGACAAATCGAACAACGCACCTTGATGCTTTCGGGCGTCAGCCACGATTTGCGCACCCCGTTGACCCGGCTTCGGTTAGGCCTTGCGATGTTGGATCACGAAGAGGCCGCGCCAATGTTGCGCGATGTGGTGGATATGGAGAGATTGCTCGATGGGTTTTTGGCCTTTGCCCGTGGTGCGCATGAAGGCGAAGCCGAGCCCATTGATCCAATTGATCTCGTGAGGCAAATTGTCGAGGATTCGCAACGTGCGCAGGTTCCTGTGGCACTGGTTGAGACGCGCGGAGAAGGAAGTATTGCTCTGCGGCCAGCGAACATCCGACGAGCTGTTGAGAATCTGATCAACAATGCTGTGCGCTATGGGTCGCGAGCAGAGGTTTCTGTCGTTATGACAGAAAAATCCCTGCGCATCCGGGTGGAAGACGATGGACCTGGCATTCCGCCTGACAGCCGGGGCGACGCCATCAAACCGTTTACGCGTCTGGAGCCTGCGCGAAATCAGAACCGTGGCATGGGAGTCGGCTTGGGTTTATCAATTGTTTTGGATGTGGCTCGGGCACATGGGGGTACGTTGCGCTTGGGCGAAAGTGTGCGTTTGGGCGGCTTGTGCGCTGATATTGTGATCGCACGGTGATGCGAAATCGGAACGTATCGTAGTTTTGTTCTGAAGGGAATCAAACTGGATGCAGACCATCCACAACACAGGTGGCGCCTGACGGGCCACCTATGCCGATGAAAAATATTTTAATATTAGCACGTTAGCTTGCGCGCCGCTCATCGAAACTGAGTGCGATGAAGCTAGGCAAGTGATCCCCCAAGCCCACAACACGCGGGCCACCAGCTTGATCCTGCCGTCCGCGGCCACCGCTGTTCCCACCGCCTTGCCGCTGGCCTCGCTCTTGCGGGCGCTCGCTCTGGCGTTCTTGTGAACGTTCGGGTTGACTCTCTTGGCGAGGAGCAGATCGCTCGGAGCTTGTCGTGCGCTGCTCGGGTTTGACAGCCATCACTTCCGCGACAGGCTCTGTAGGATTTTGCACGGGCAGGGGGGCGTTGTCGGACTTTCCTCTGCTGCGGCTCGCAGTACGCGAACGGCGGGGCTTGACGGGGCGTTCGTCACTGCCTTGCGGAGGCTCTGCGTTGGTTGTCGGTGCGCCCAAGGTAATGGGGCTCTCAACACGGGGAATTTCCTTTTGAAGCAAGGCCTCAACGCCTGCGAGGTTCTTTTCGTCGCGCGGGTTACAGATCATCAATGCCTTGCCGGCGCGACCGGCGCGGCCGGTGCGGCCGATGCGGTGAACGTAGTCTTCGGCATGGCTGGGCACGTCAAAGTTGAAAACATGGCTGACGGCGGGGACATCGAGTCCACGCGCGGCGACATCCGACGCAATGAGAAAACGCAAGGTGCCAGCACGGAAGCCGTCAAGGGTGCGCGTGCGTTGGCTCTGTTCCAGATCGCCGTGAATGGGGGCTGCGTCATAACCATACTTTATCAAGGACTTAGAGACCACATCTACATCAACCTTGCGGTTGCAGAAGATGATTGCATTGCTACAGGCCTCGCCTTCACGGTCGATCAAAGCGCGCAGAAGCCTGCGCTTTTCGCTATCTGCGTTCTCGCGGCGTGTGGGCTTGAACATGACCACGCCCTGTTCGATGGTCTCGGACGCGGTGGCCTGTCGCGCAACCTCGACGCGGGCGGGGTTTGACAGGAAGGTATTGGTGATGCGCTCGATCTCAGGCGCCATCGTGGCCGAAAAGAAAAGTGTTTGACGTGTGAAGGGTGTGAGGCTGAAAATCCGTTCAATATCAGGGATAAAACCCATGTCGAGCATGCGGTCGGCCTCGTCTACGACCATGATTTGAACACCGGTCAGCAAGAGCTTGCCACGCTCGAAATGATCGAGCAGGCGGCCCGGCGTCGCAATCAGAACATCCACGCCCTTGTCGATCAGTTTGTCCTGTTCCTTGAAGCTGACGCCACCGATGAGCAGCGCCTTTGTCAGCTTTAAGTGCTTGGAATATGTATCAAAATTCTCAGCTACCTGGGCTGCGAGTTCACGTGTCGGGCACAGAACCAGACTGCGTGGCATCCGGGCGCGGGCGCGGCCGCGGGACAGCAGTGACAGCATCGGCAGCGTGAAGCTGGCAGTTTTGCCGGTGCCGGTTTGGGCGATCCCCAGAACGTCGCGGCCTTGCAGCGCGTGGGGAATGGCTTCGGCCTGAATGGGCGTCGGGGTCTCGTAACCAGCCTCTTCGATGGCTTTAAGGACCTTGGGATTCAGGTTCAGATCAGAAAATTTTGTCATGTGTATCCGTGGTTTACGGACACAATCCTGGCCCGTACGTCTGGCGCGGGTTCGGGCCCCTCATGGGCCTGTGGTTCTCCACATGGATGACCCGCTGCGCAGCACTTACCTGAGATCGGCGCCAGCGTCAATGCATCGCATTTTCTTGGCAACAATACCGGGGTTCAACCCGAAGATTATGCTTTCATTGGAAACACTTACGCATGGTTTGGAAAGTGGCGCGCGCGTTTGGTGTCGAGGTCGAGATTGATGGGGTGCAGGTGTCCAAATGCCTCAAGTCGATGGCGCAGATCTGGGGTGGCGGTGCAGACTTCGGTGAAGAAGCGACGGAGGGCCAAGTCACCGCCATCGGCCTCTAGCATTTGAAAAAACTCATGCATATTAAAGGCATAGCCGTCAGACTGTGGTGCGGGCTTGAGGTCGGCGCGGTAGGAGCCGTGGTTGAGTCGGTAGCGATACGCGGCGTGCCAATGCTCCCACGTCGCGGCGTGCAAATGGCAAAGCGAAACTTCATGTAGCTCCTTAGCATCAACGTCCATAACCTTGTTTTTAAACGCATTATGGATGCGAATGCTTGTTTCTGACAGACCCGTTCTGACAAAGACCTTGCCCGCGACATGGCTCATGAAGCCGCCATTCAGATAGGGGCCAAAGGTGGGATAGATGGCATTGGTCTGGCTGCGGCGCTCGGTCTGAGACAGGGCGCAGGATTTGAACCACCCGTACGTTTGTGCGGCTTCAGCGTACGGATCGGGGGCCAGTGCCTCGACCGGGCGCACGCGAGCGCTGAACGTATCGGGGGAGAGCTGCGCCAAGTGACCAGACAGGGGGCTGTCGGACCAGAGAAATTCGTCGACGTCGATATGGGCGAGCCAATCGACCTGTGGTCGCTTGTTGAGGCAATGCGTGGCGTTGATGCTTTGGCGCGGTTGATGTTTCTCTGGTCGCCCAGTGCGGGAGCGTCTGCGCCAGTACCCGTCATCGCAGAGGATGACCCGGCATTTGGGATGCGCGCGCAGGGCGGCTTCGGCCTCTGGGTCGGGGGCGTCAAGATAGACATGCACGCGGTGAGCACCCAGATCGAGATGATGGGCGGCGAAATTGAGGATGTCGTGGGTGGGGGCCTTGATCGTGGCGACCACGCCCCAGGTAGGTGCTGCGTTCATGTGCGCAGAATGCGCAAGCCGCGCGCCCGCCGCAAGGGCTCAGGTGTGTTTAGGGATTTGACGTGTTTTGCGCACAAATAGTGGGTTATGATTGGGTGGAGTGCTCGACACTGGCCAGTTGCTGACATTGGCCCCATGCGATGAGCCGCGCGGTGCCCGTCCGCCGGGTGGGCGCTGTTACCTATCTAGCTAGCACTTAATGCTCGCCAAATACTTCCGCGTTATCAAGCAACTACCACGATGCAAAAGCGCCCGCCCGGTGGGGCGGACGGGCGCTGCGCGGCGGCGCGTGCCGCGCCTTGATTCCGCGCTTT
>NZ_LADY01000027.1:0-63871 GCF_000961715.1 Roseovarius sp. BRH_c41
TGATCCGGTAGCCCGCCCGCGCCACAGCCACGCCTTCGGCCTCGGCCTCGCGCCCCGTGCGCGCGCTGACCTCAGCCCAGAGCGTGCCGCGCGCCTCCCAGACCTCTGTGACCCCACCCGCGCCATCAGGCAGACGCACCGCCCCTTCCAGAACGAGGGGTCGGTTCAGCCTCGGGCGCGCCATCACCGCGCGCCCCCGCCCAGCAACCGCACCGTGCGATAGCGCTCGATCAGGCTCGCCACGCCAAAGGGCATGCAGCCGCTACTCAGACCCGTTTCATGCCGATATTCATAGTAATGCGCCGCCAGCATCAGCACCGCTTGCACCAGATCGGCAGGCAAATCGCTCCAAGCCGCGCCATAACCGGCGCGGAACCGGATATCCGCCACACCGCCGCGTTCAATCGTGGGCAAAACTGCCGCAACGGGCCGCAGAACCGGCCGGTGCGCATCCTGCTCCAAACGGTAAAGCGCCGGATCAATCACCTCGACCTCATCAGCCCGGTTGCGCAGGCTCAGGCTCAGCACCGCACGCACCGGCGCCACTGGAAGCGCTTGTCCCGCCGCATCGCGCCACACGCGTAGCGCCCATGAAAACTCTCGCTCCAGCAACACCTTGCCGGTGCGCCCCTCGATCCCGGCCAGCGCCGCACGCAGAAAACTCTCCAGAACCGGGTCCTGGATATCGTCATCCGCAAACCCCGTGCCCAGCCGCAGATGCGCCTTGAATTCCGCCAGCGGCAGCGCGGCCGGGGGCGCCGCGGTTTCTTCGATTAACATCATGGACCTACTCCATATATCCCGGACCCCTCCGGTGGTTCAGGCGCGCGCCATCCGGCGTTGCACGGACGGAGGGGAAAGCTGGACAACGCCACACCCGAACGGCACGCGCCTCGGGACGGGGGCCACCACACCCCCAACCCTCTTCGCAGCCCCTTACGAGACGGCGAATTTCAAGAGCTTGATGGCCTTGAAGTCAGACACATCGCCGCCCACCCGCTTGGTCGCGTAAAAGAGGACATGCGGCTTGGCGCTGTAGGGATCGCGCAACACCCGCAGATCCGGGCGCTCGGCCACCGTGTACCCGGCATGGAAATCACCAAAGGCAATGGCATTGGCCCCGGTGGCAATATCGGGCATATCCTCGGCGATCAGCACCGGATAGCCCATCAGCCGCGCAGGCTCTCCCGTCGCCAGACCATCCGACCACAGGAACCGCCCATCGGCATCCTTCATCTTGCGAATGGTGCCTGCGGTCTTGGAATTCATCACGAAGGTGCCATTGGCGCGGTATTGCGCGCCCAAGGCATAGACCAGATCAACAATCGGCTCAGGCCCGGCTATCGCGCCCGCAACGCCGGTCGGCACATAGCCCAAATTGCCCCAGACCCAGACGTCATTGTCTACACTCGGATGCGTCAGAAATCCGCGCGGCTTGTCCACACCGTCGCCCGCCACGAATGCCGCCGCTTCGGCGCGCGCAAACTTGTCAGCGATACGCCCCGCCAGCCAGCCCTCGACGTCAAAGGCGCTGTCATCCAGCAGCCGCTGGCTGGCTTTCGGCAACGCGCTCAACTCATGCAGCGCGATGCTGATGCGGTCGATCACCGGCGTATCGCTCTCGGGCACCGTGCCGCTTTCCGTGGCCCAGCCATGGCCCACATCGGTGTGATCCACCAGCACGTCAAAGCTGGTGGCCTCGACCGCTACGACATTGGCCACCGCCCGGATCGACGCGGTCGTGCTCAGCACCGAACGGATCGTTTCGGCAGTCTGCGGATCGACCAGATAGCCACCCTCGCCCGCAATCGCGGTATTGAGCGCCTTACCTTCCAGCTCCAGACCCCGCAGCCCGTCATCGTCGCCGCCGCGCAGATAGGCGTCAAACGCCTTGCGATGCGGCGCAGACCCGTCAGAGGTCGCGGCAAGATGTGGACGCGCAAGGGCGATGGATTTGCGTTCAAACATGGTCATTTTCTCTTCTTGCTGTTGCAGTCGATTGTGAATTTCGGCTCGAAAGCCGCTGAATTCGCTCAGAAAACCCGCCACTGCGGATTTCACCTCGGCCACCGGAGACAGATCTTCCCCGGCCCGAGCCTTTGCTTGGGTTGTCATCATTCCATCCTTCAGATTGGGTCGTCGCTCGGGCGCTACACCTGCGCCATCTCCCGGCGGGCCGCGTCAAACGCCGCCGCCATCTCGCGCAGGGTTTGGGCCTCCGGGGCATCGCCCTTGGCCATCACCCGCGCACTGGGCAGCATCGGAAATGTCACCAGCGACACCTCCCACAGCTCCAGTTCCCGCAAGAGCCGCTGGCCCTTGTCATTCTTCGCCGCGCGCAGCGTCCGATAGCCGATACTCAGCCCGTCAATCGCCCCGGCGGCAATCAGCGCCGCCGCCTCGCGCGCCTTTTCCACACTCTCTAGCAGCCGCCCCTTGACCCAGAGACCGCGCGCATCCTCGCGCACCTCGTCCCAGATCCCGATCGGCTGCGCCGGATCATGCTGCCACAGCATCTTGACCCGCCGCCCCTCCTTGGCCAGCCGCCCGAGAGAGGCCGCATATGCGCCCCGCTCGACAATATCGCCGCCCTGATCGGGCGCGCCAAACAGGCTGGCATAGCCCTCGATCTGCCCCGCCTCGCTCACGCTCAGCACCGCGCCATCCAGCCGCGCGAACTTGCGCTCCAGCCCTGTCTCCATCTCCATCCGCCTCATCCTTTCGCTCTGCCTCACCCCGGCAATGCCGCCAACAGCGGCTGAAACGCCTGCGCCAGAATCGCCGCCACCACGCCGTAAACCGCCAGCCATAACCGGCGCTCCAACCGCTCCAGCGCCGCCTCCATCCGCTCCAACCGCTCGGTCATCGCGCGGGTCTGCAACTCCGAGACCCGCTCATGCGCCTCCAGCCGCAGCCCCGGCGCGCAGTCGAACGCCTCGAACCCATAGCGCGGCGGCGGCGCGCCCCGCTCAACCATCCGCCTCCTCCGCCGCCACGGCAGGCAGGCCCAACAGGCTGCGCTTTTCCGCGTCACTCAGAAACTCCGCCGCACCCACCCGCGCCCATTGCGCATCGCGCTCCGCCGCCAGCGCCGGCACCTGATCCAGATCGGGGGCAAGATCCAGCGCCTCGCCACTCATCCGCCCCAGCCAAGCCGAGATCGTCGCCGCCACACGCATGGCCAGCGGCAAAACCGTCAGCCGGTAAAACGCCCGGTTCGCTTCCTGGTAATTGGCAAAGGTCGCATCGCCCGGAATACCCAGCAGCATCGGCGGCACGCCAAAGGCCAGCGCAATCTCGCGCGCCGCACTCTCCTTGGTCTTCTGGAATTCCATATCCGAGGGGCTGAACCCCATCGGCTTCCAATCAAGCCCGCCTTCCAGCAGCATCGGACGCCCAGCATTGCGCGCGCCCTGATGATGCGCCTCCATCTCACTCACCAGCCGGTCATATTGATCGCCCGACATCGCCCCCTGCCCATCAGCCCCCTTATAGACAATCGCCCCCGAAGGCCGCGCGGCATTGTCCAAGAGTGCCTTCGACCAGCGGCTCGCGGAATTATGCACATCCACCGCCTGCGCCGCCGCTTGCAGGGGTGACAGCCCATAATGATCATCCTGCGGATGAAAGCTCTTGATGTGGCAAATACAGGGTACGCCCTCGCGCACATCGAACCGATGCTTGCGCCCCGCCACGGCATATTCATAGGCCACCGGCCAGCCATCCGACCCCGGCACCACGCTCATCCGATCCGAGCGCAGCACATGCAATTCCACCGGCACGCCGCCCGCGCCCACCGCCTCGACATAGGCATTTCCCGTCAACAAGAGCTGGCCGTAAAGCGCCTCGAAAAGCTCCGCCCGCCCCTGCGCCGGGTTGGGGCATTTGATCAGGCTCAGCACCGGATGCACCGCAAATCGCTGCTCGCAACCCTGCAAGATGAGCGGCAGCGCCGCCGCCGCCTCGGCGATCATCTTGACACAGCGAAACCCCACCGGATTGCCAGCAAAGCCGGTGCGCGTCAGGCTGACAGTATCGCGCGGGCTCCAGGCCACGCGCCCCGCCCCATGCCACGCCATCACGCGGCCCGTGGCACTTGCCTTCTGCTCGGGCACCGCGTCCGGCGCAGTGCCACCTTGCCGAAAGAAATCCAGTATCATCGCGCTGCTCTCCTTGATCCCGCTCATGCCAGGCCTCTTGCCCGCTTGAGAGGCATCAGACCGTCAAAGGTTTAAGGAAAGTAAATCAGACCGTGCGCGGGCCCTCAGACCCCCAACGCCTCACGCAATTCCGCCAGACGCGACCGGCTGACAGGCGTGGTGACATCCTGCCCGCCAAGCCGGAAATGACACAAGCCATTGTCCTTGCGCCGCTCGAAATGCGCCACATGCGCCGGGTTCACCAGATAGCTGCGATGCACCTTGAGGAACGGACCGGGGCTCAGCCGCCGCTCGGCTTCGGTGATCGACCAAGTGCAGAAATGCTTGTTGGTCCCGGCATAGAGCAGCGTGTAATGCCCCTCGGCCCGCAAAAACGCCACATCGCGCGCGTCGATGAAATGCGTCTGCCCGTTCTGCTCATAGGGAATGCGCCGGAGCACCGGAACCGCCTCAGACGGCTTGGCCACCACACCCTCTGCCTTGCCCCCCTGCGCCAGAAAGGTGACCCCCGTCAGCAGAAACGCGCCACAGAGCACAAACGAGCTGATCAACACCCCCAACGCCAGTACCTCATTGCCCATCACCGGCCCGATCTCTTGCACCGTCGGCACCGCCACAAACCGCGTCCCGAATATCGCCGCGAAATGCACTAGAAACACCGCCGTACCAAAGGCCAGCGTGCCCAGCAGGATATTGCGCGGCCGCCGCTGGCCATAGGCCACCCAGATCGCCGCCACGCTCAACCCGCAGGCCGCCAGCACTGCAAACACCACCCCCGGCAGCGTATAGACCGCCCGGCAGAGTTGCAGCCCCGACATGCCCAGATAATGCATCGCGACGATGCCAAGGCCAATGACACAGCCCGCCGCCGTCAGGCTCGCCCGCGTGCGCGGATAGAAATGCAGCAGTAGCAGCGCCGCGCCCGCCATCAGGATCGCAATAAGAGCCGACCCAAGCGTGATCATTGCATCGTAATAAATCGGAATCGGCAGTTGCAGCCCCAGCATCGCCACGAAATGCATCGACCAGATGCCTCCACCCAGCGCAATCGCCGCCAGGGTCACAGAAAGTTTACGCAAGGCCACCGGCTGCACGGCAATGCCACGGGTCAGCGAAAACCCGGTAAAGGCCGCCACGAGCGAAACACTCAGCGACGCCACCACCAGCCAGAGGTTATGCGAATACTCCAGAAATTCCATGTCGATCCAACGGCTTGAGCAAACCGCAAGAGAGCGGCCTCCCCGCCGCGCTCTTCCTCCCCTAGGTCCGGATCGTATGTCGCCAGAGGCTGCCTTACAAGGCTCTTGACCTCAGAGCACCAGCGCCATCTTGCGCCCGTCGTGAAACGCTTGCGCCGCCAGTCGCGGGGCATGCGCATCGCCAATCAGACGCGCAACAACGCCCTGCGCTGCCAACTCATCGCGCAAACTCACATCCGCCCGATTGGTCGTCGCCAGCACCAGACTATCCGCGGCCACATGCGACCGCGCGCCGGTCAGCAGGTCCACCACCTCAGCCCCGCCGTTCTGCCAGCTGGTGATCGCGCTCTCCGTCACAAACCGCACACCCAGCGCCGCCAGCCGTCGCCGCAATGGCACATCGGCGGCAGAGCGTTCCAACTCGCGCCCCACCATAGCCTGCGGCGTCACGATCACCACCTGATGCCCCGCTTCCGCCAGATGCCAAGCGGTGCCGCCGCCACGCCAATTGCCACCTTCATCGAGCACGATCACCCGAGGCCCCAGCCGCGCCGCGCGCCCCATCACATCCTCGACCGGCCAGACATTGCCATCGAGCCCCGGCAGCGCCGACAGATGCGGGATCGCCTTCTGAAACCCGGTCCCCGCAGGCAAAGACCCGGTGGCGAGGATCACATGATCCGCCCCTATCGCGGCAATCTCGCCCGCGTCCAGATAGCTGTTGAACCGCACCTCAACCCCCAGCCGCGCCAATTGCCGCGCGTACCAGCCCAGCAGGTCCAAAATCTGCGCCCGCCTCGGCTGCAATCCCGCCAGCCGGAATTGCCCGCCCATCTCGGGCCCCGCCTCGTGCAACTGCACTCGGTGCCCGCGCTCGGCCGCCACCCGCGCCGCCTCCAGCCCAGCAGGCCCAGCGCCCACAACCAGCACACCTTGCACCCGCGCCGCCGGGCTGAACCGATCCCCGCCCCAGTCGTGCTCCCAGCCCACCGACGGGTTGATCAGGCAGGAAATCCAGTAATCCCGACTCCGCCGCCCCCAGCATTGCTGATTGCACGAAATGCAGCCGCGCACGTCCTCAGGCCTGCCCGCCTTGGCCTTGGCCACCAGATGCGGATCGGCGATCTGCCCCCGCACGATCGAGACCATATCCGCCTCGCCTGCGCCCAGCACCGTATTGGCATTCTCGGGCGTGCGAATATGGCTCTCGGCTGTCACCAGCGCATGGCGCACCACGCGCTTGAGGCGCGCCGCCAGATCAACCCCCAGCTTTTCAGGGTACAGAAACGTCGGCATCAGCGGATGATAATCCAGATAGCTGCCCGACCCGCAGGTGACATAGTCCATCAGGCGCTCGGAATCATGCAACCCCACGATCTCGGCCATCGCCTCATGCCCCAGCGTGGCCTCAACGGTCGATCCGTCACTCACCGACAGCCCGACAATGAACCCCGGCCCACAGGCCGCGCGCACCCGCCGCAGAATCTCGCGCGAAAACCGCGTGCGGTTCTCAAGGCTCCCGCCCCACTCATCCTCGCGCGTGTTCGACATCGGCGTCCAGAACTGATCCAGCAGACAGTGATAGGCGGCCCAGACCTCGACCCCGTCAAATCCCGCCTTTTGACACCGCACCGCAGCGGCGACAAAGCTCTCGATGACCTCCTCGATCTCCGCCACGCTCATCTCGTGGCTGCCATCACTGTCATGCCAACTTGGCCCCCCCGAGGGCGACCATGCCGCGTGCCAGCTATTGTCCTGATCGCCATGCGCGCCGACATGGTAAAGCTGTTGCACCACCACCGCCCCATGCCGCTTGACGGCCTGCGTCAGCTTGGCAAAGGCCGGGATCACCGCATCCGAGGAATGCCGGAAATTGCCCCGCGTCAGCACCGCCGTGCGATGCACCGGCATCGGCTCGACCACGATCATCGCCGCCCCGCCTATGGCCCGCTCTTCGTAATAGGCGATATGACGTGCCCCCGGCAGACCGTCCTCGGCCATGTTGGTCGTATGCGCGCCAAACACCACACGGTTGCGCAGGCTATGCCCCGCCATCACGACAGGGCGAAACACATGCGAGAACGCGCTCATCCCTTCCCCGCCAAACGGTCCAGACCCTCGCACAGGGCCTCGCGCATCCCCGCCACCTCCATATGCTGCCTGAGCCGCTGATTATAACCGCCTTCGGTGTTGAGCGCGTCCAGCATCGGCTGACACTCGCCGCTCATCAGGCTGCTTCCCACCAGATGCCGCAGAAACGCTTCGCCCCCGCCCAGCCACTCCGCCGCGACGCCGACCATCTGCACCGCCGGCGACAATACCGCCTGCGCACAGAGATAGGCCTCCAGTTCCGCCGCATCGCGCAAGCGGTAAACCGTGTTGGCAGGCGCAAACAGCGCCTCGATCACCCCGACATCGCCCAGCGCCAGAATAGGCGAGCCGCCCTCAGCAATCCCCGGATAGGGCAGCATCACCGCCTCCGCCCGCGCCGGTGCCACCAGCGCCGCGACGTCCTCCAACGGCATCCCCGCCATAAAGGACACCACCCGCTGATCGTCCCGGAACCGCAGCCCGCCCAACACCTCCGCCGCCTGCTCCGCCATCAGCCCGAGAAACACGACCTCGCTCGCCTCCACCACACCCTGATTACCCGCGACGCTCACATTGGCAAAATCGCCCGCCAGCCGCGCCGCCCGCAGGGCATTGCGCTCCGATACCGTGATCTGATGCCCACTCGGTGCCAGGCCCCGCACCACTGCCTCTGCAATGCTGCCCGTGCCCAGAAATCCGACACGCATCTCAGATGTCCTTCATCAGCCGCAGCGCATCATAAATCGCCGCATGGGTATTGCGCGCCGACACCGCATCACCAATCCGGAAAAGCTGAAACGCCCCACCGGGATTGCTCTCAACCGTCTGCGGATGCCCGGCAATCAGCGCGTCATGGTCCACCTCGCCGAGATTGCGCGAGAGCGGTTTCAAATCGAAGTAAAGATCATCAAGCGGCAGCGTGCCATAGTTCACCACCACCTGATCATAGGTCTTCTCGCTCGTGAACCCGCTGTAATCCGTGCCGATCCTGGCCTTCAGACGATTGCCATCCCGCGTCACATCCAAGAGCCGCCGCGTCACGGTGAAGGTCACATCCTTATCCTGCAACGCTCGCATATAAGGCACCAGATTCATCGCCATGATATCGGGGGCAAACACCCGGTCCGGCGTCATCACCTCGACACTCGCCCCGGCCTTCGCCGCAACCTCCGCCGCCATCAACCCCGGATGATCGCCGCTTTCATCATAGATCAAGACATTCTGCCCCGGCTTCACATCGCCCGAAATAATATCCCAAGCGGTAACAACCAGCTCCTGCTCCTTGCCGCTCTCAAAGAGCTCGCGATTTGGCAGGCCACCCGTGGCCACGATCACCACATCGGGATTGAGCGCGGTCACATCCCCCACTTCGGCAAAGGTGTTGAAATGAAACACCACGTCGCGCGCGGCGCATTGTGCCATCCGCCAGTCGATGATGCTGATCATCTCACGCCGCCGCGGATTGAGCGCCGTCAGCCGGATCTGCCCGCCCGGATCGGGCTGCGCCTCGAACACCGTCACATCATGGCCGCGCTCTGCCGCCACCCGCGCGGCCTCCAGCCCCGCAGGCCCCGCGCCGACAATGACCACCTTCTTGCGCGTCGCAGCCTTTGCAATGTCATGCGGCATCGTCAATTCGCGGCCCGTCGCGGCGTTGTGGATACAGAGCGCCTCACCGGCGGCATAAATCCGGTCCAGACAGAACGTCGCCCCCACACAGGGCCGGATATCCGCCTCGCGCCCCTCGATGATCTTGCGCACAATATGCGGGTCCGCCATATGCGCCCGCGTCATCCCGACCATGTCCAAGAGCCCCGCCTGTATCGCATGCCGCGCCGTCGCCACATCGGGGATCTTGGCGGCATGGAACGTGGGCATGCCTGTTGCCGCCTTGACCGCGCCCGCGAAATCCAGATGCGGCGCGTTTTTCATCCCCTGCACCGGGATCACATCGGTCATCGCCGGATCGGTATGGATACGCCCCCGGATCACGTTGAGGAAATCGACCATGCCGGTCGCCGCCAGCCGCTTGGAAATCTCGATGCCTTCCTCGGGCGTGATCCCCCCTGCCTCTGCCTCATCAGCCGTATAGCGCAGTCCAACGATGAACTCGGTCCCTACCCGTTTGCGAATGGCCGCCAGCACGTCCAGCAGCAGCTTCATCCGGCTCTCGAGGGTCTGCCCGCCATACGGCCCGTCAAGATCATTGGTCAGCGGCGACCAGAACTGATCAAGGAGGTGGCCGTAAACCTGCAGCTCAATGCCATCCATGCCGCCTTCTTTCATCCGCTCGGTGGCATCGGCGAAATCAGAGATGATGCGCGCAATATCCCAATCCTCCGCCAGCTTGGGAAAGGCGCGATGCGCTGGCTCGCGATGCTTGGTCGAGGACACAGAGGGCAGCCAATCGCCCTTGGCCCAGCCCGTGCGCCGCCCCAGATGCGTGAGCTGAATCATCACCGCACAGCCATGCTCGTGACAGGCATCGGTCAACTGCCGGATATAGGGCACCACCTCGTCCTTGTAGGCCAGCACGTTATTGAACACCGGCGGGCTATCCTTGGACACCGCCGCCGACCCTGCGGTCATCGCCAGCGCCACGCCCGCGCGGGCGCGCTCGGCGTGATAGGCGGCATAGCGCGCCTTGGGCATGCCATCCTCAGGATAGGCCGGCTCGTGGCTCGTGGTCATGATCCGGTTTTTCAGGGTCAGATGTTTCAGTTGATAGGGTTGCAGCAGCGGGTCACGCGACATGGGCGTTGCCTTTCTTCACTCTCGTTTCAATACCAGGCGTCGGCCATCTCTGACTTGCGCCGCGCGATGAAATCGCACAGCGCCCCGTCGACCCCGGCCTCCATGTGCGGCGCCTCATACTTCGCCAAGACCTCTTTCCACGCGCCATTGGCACGGGTCATCGCATCGACACCGCCTGCCTCCGACCATGTCTCATAGGTGGTGTTGTCGTCCAGCCCGCTGTCCCAATAGGCGGTCTCGTAATGCCGCAGCGTATGGGCACAGCCAAACATATGCTCCCCCGGCCCCTTCTCGGCCAGCGCCTCAAACGCCAGCGTGTCCTCATTGACCTCCAACCCCTTGAGCCAGACATGCAGCGCGCCGCACATATCCATATCCAGCATCAGCTTTTCATAGGACATCGACAGCAGCCCATCGAGGAACCCCGCCGAATGCAGGATGAAATTCGCCCCGCCATTCACCGCCGACATCATCGACATCATGGCCTGCGTCATCGCCTGCCCATCCGGTAGCTTGGAGGTGCTGAAGTTACCCGCGCAACGCAGCGGCATATTGAGCCGCCGCGCAATCTGCCCCATCACCAGCGATCCCAACGCAGGCTCGGGCGTCCCGAATGTGGGCGATCCGGTGCGCAGCGACATCGACGACAGAAAACTGCCCAGAATGGCCGGTGCTCCCGGCCGCACCAGTTGCGTCAGCGCACAGCCCACCATGCTCTCGGCCAGACATTGCGCAATCGCCCCCGGCATGGTCAGCGGCGACACCGCCCCGCCCAAGAGAAACGGCAAATGGATCGACCCTTGCCCAGCGGCGGCATAGGCGCGAATGCCCCGCGTGCTCACCCCGTCCCAGACCAAGGGCGAGGTCGAGTTGAAATTGCCCATGATCACGCAATGGCTGTCGACATACTCCGCCCCGAACAGCATCCGGCACATCTCGATACTGTCCTCCGCCCGCTCCGGCGCGGTGATCGACCCCAGAAAGGCGCGATCCGAATAGCGCATATGCGCGTAGACCATATCGAGATGCCGCTTGTTCACCGGAATATCCGTCGGCTCACAGATCGTGCCGCCCGAATGATGCAGCCAGGGCGAGGATTGCGCCAGCTTGATCAGGTTCTGGAAATCCTCGATCGTGCCATAGCGCCGCCCCTTGTCCAGATCCATCACGAAGGGCGAGCCATAGGCCGGCGCAAACACCATCGACTTGCCGCCAATCCGCACAGACTTCGCCGGATTGCGCGCATGTTGCGTGAATTCCGCTGGCGCGGTGGCCAAGAGGCCCCGGATCAGCCCCGGCTCGAACGTGACATTCCACGCCTCCGGCCCCACCTCCCGCGCCTTGCCACCCGCCTGCTGAAAGAGCCGCACCGTCTCGGGGTCTTCGCGAAACTCGATGCCGATTTCGGCCAATATCCGATCCGCGGTCGCAATAATCGCATCAAGCGATGCCTCCGACGCGATGTCATGCGTGGGAATACCGCGCGTGATATAGGGCACATGTAGCGGGTTCACCCCAGCCCCCGCGCCGGTGCCGCGCCGAACCTGCATGGCGGCCCGCCCGCCGCGCGCCCGGCGCGCAACCGGAACAGGCATATCAAGAGATATTTCAGAAGGTATCGCGTGCGGCATCGGCCTGATCCTGGCTGGCCGGGAACGACCCGGCGGTGGCGTGAAGACTTAATCGACACCACTGTCGAGAAAACAAACTAACCTGTCAAGTTATTTGCCAGCCGCGCCAAAACCGTCTAGGCTCAGGCCATGACCAGCCCCCAAACCACCCGCCGCGCCAAACCCGCCCCCGATCCCGCCGCCCGCGGCTCCGAGGATCTGTGGCTCAATGCCGCCTATGAGGTGCTCGTCACCGCCGGGGTGGAGGCGGTCAAGGTCATGCCACTGGCGCAGATGCTCGGCCTGTCGCGCACCAGTTTCTACTGGCATTTCAAAGACCGCGAGGCGCTGCTTGCCGCCCTTCTCGACCGCTGGGAGGCGCAGAATACCGGCAATCTCGTCGCCCGCACCGAGGCCTACGCCGAGACGATAAACGAGGCGCTCTACAACCTCTTCGATTGCTGGCTCACCCGCGATCTGTTCGATTCCCGCCTCGATTTCGCGATCCGCAACTGGGCGCTCGGCGATCCCACGATCAAGGCCAAGCTGCAACGCACCGACGAGACCCGCATCACTGCCATCCGCGCCATGTTCGAGCGATTCGGTTACGCCAGCGATCACGCCGACACCCGCGCCCATACCGTCTATTACACCCAGATCGGCTATATCTCGATGATGGTGGCCGAACCCCGTGATATCCGCATCGCGCGCATGCCCGCCTATGTCGAGAATTTCTCGGGCCATCCCCCGACCCCCGCCGAAACCGACCGCTTCATGGCGCGCCACACCGACACCTGACCCGATATGCAGCCATCTGGACCTTTTGCCAAAGCTGTGGAAAGGATTGAGCACCGCCCTCTGGGGGACCAAGGGCAAACCGGGACGGGACAAACCGCCCGACATCAGGGAGAGATGACATATGACATTCAAGACACTGGCCATCGCCGGCGCGCTCAGCCTCGCCGCTGTCACCGCGCAGGCTGACATCAAGGTCGGCATGATCACCACCCTTTCGGGCGGTGGCGCGGGCCTCGGCATCGACGTGCGCGACGGCTTCATGCTGGCGCTGGAACAATCCGGGCGCAGCGACATCGAGGTGATCATCGAGGACGATCAGCAAAAACCCGACATCGCCGTGCAACTCTCGGACAAGATGATCCAGTCCGACAAGGTCGACGTGATGACCGGCATCATCTGGTCCAACCTTGCCATGGCGGTGGTGCCCGGCGCGGTCGCCCAAGGCAAATTCTACCTCTCGCCCAATGCTGGCCCCTCGGCGCTGGCGGGTCAGGGCTGCCTGCCCAACTATTTCAACGTCGCCTGGCAGAACGACAACCTGCACGAGGCCGCAGGTGCCTATGCCAATGACGCAGGCTATAAAAACAGCTTCATCCTTGCGCCGAATTATCCCGCAGGTCAGGACGCGCTCACCGGCTACAAGCGGTTCTACAAAGGCGAGTTGGCAGGCGAAATCTACACCCAACTGGGCCAGACCGATTACGCCGCCGAAATCGCCCAGATCCGCGCCTCCGGGGCTGACTCTGTGTTTTTCTTCCTGCCCGGCGGCATGGGGATTTCCTTCCTCAAGCAATATGCCGACAGCGGCGTCGGCTTGCCCGTGGTTGGCCCCGCCTTCAGCTTTGACCAAGGCATCCTTCAGGCGGTGGGCGACGCGGCCCTTGGCGTGGTCAACACCTCGCAATGGTCCAAGGATATCGACAACGAAACCAACGTCGCCTTCGTCGCCAGCTTTCAGGAAAAATATGGCCGCCTGCCCTCGCTCTACGCGAGCCAGGGCTTTGACACCGCCAACCTCCTGATCTCGGCGCTGGATCAGGCGCAGCCCTCCGACGCTGATGCCTTCCGCGCTGCACTCAAGGCCGCCGATTTCGCCAGCACGCGCGGCGATTTTGCCTTTGGCAACAACCATCACCCGATTCAGGACATCTATGTCCGCGAGGTGATCAAGGAAGGTGACATCTACACCAACAAGATCATCGGTGTGGCGCTGGAAGATCACGCCGACGCCTACGCGGTTGACTGCAAGATGTAACACCCCGCGCCGGGCCGTTCCCACGGCCCGGCCACACCCCCATGTCGCTCCGACCTACACGCATGGTCGTTTGCCGCCTTTCCTCCGGATAAAACTCGCGGCATACAAAGACATGACCGACTCGCCCCCCCCCTTCTCCACGCCCCTGCCGGGCAATGACTGGCCCCGGCTTGAACCCGGCTGGGTCTGGCTCTGTGGGGCTGGCCCCGGCGATCCCGGCCTTTTGACCCTGCACGCCCTCTATGCCCTTGGGCAGGCCGATGTGGTGATTTACGACGCGCTGGTGCAGGACTGCATCCTCGACTGGGCCCCGCAGGCACGCCACATCTACGCGGGCAAACGCGGCGGCAAACCCTCGGCCAAACAACGCGACATTTCCCTGCAACTGGTCGACCTCGCCCGCGAAGGCCTGCGCGTTCTGCGCCTCAAGGGGGGCGATCCCTTTGTGTTTGGCCGCGGCGGCGAAGAGGCACAAACGCTGGTGCAGCACGGCATACCCATCCGCATCATCCCCGGCATCAGCGCGGGCATCGGCGGGCTGGCCTATGCGGGCATCCCCGTCACCCATCGCGACGTCAATCAATCCGTGACCTTCGTGACAGGCCATGACCAATCCGGCCTCACCCCCTCCTCGCTCAATTGGCAGGCGATTGCACAGGGCAGCCAAGTGATCGTGATCTATATGGGCATGAAACACGCGAGCCAGATCAGCGCGGCGCTTCTCGACGCGGGTCGCCCTCTGGATGAGCCGTGCGCCGTGGTCTGTTCCGCCACCACCCCCGATCAACGCGTGCTGGAAACCACCCTTGGACGGCTTGCCGCCGATATCGAGGCGAGCGGCTTTGAGCCGCCCGCGATCCTCTGCATCGGGCGTTCGGTGCTGATGCGCCAAGTGCTCGACTGGCAGGGCATGCTGGCCGGTGCCGCCCCCCGCAACCTCGACCCGCTCGGGCGCGGATTGCCCGCCGAGACCGCATGCGAGGGCTGATCCTCGCCGCGCCCGCCTCAGGGGCTGGCAAGACCACGCTCACCCTCGCCCTGCTGCGCCTCTTGTCCCGCCAGGGACTGACCGTGCGCGGCGCCAAATCCGGCCCCGATTACATCGACCCCCGCTTTCACGAGGCCGCCTGCGGCGCACCTTGCCCCAATCTCGACGCTTGGGCCATGACGCCCGAGCGCCTGCGCAGCCTTGCGGCAGGCGACGGCCTCCTGATCATCGAGGGTGCCATGGGTCTCTTTGACGGTGCCCCCCCCGACGGGCGCGGTGCTGTGGCCGATCTGGCGCGGCATCTCGCCCTGCCGGTGGTGCTGGTGGTGGACGCAGGCCGCATGGCAGGCTCCATCGCCCCCTTGGTTGCAGGTTTCGCAGGCTTTGATCCAAATGTGCGCGTCGCGGGCGTGATGCTCAACAATGTGGGCTCAGACCGTCACGAAGCAATGCTGCGCCGCGCCCTTGCCCCCCTCGGCCTGCCCGTTCTTGCCGCCCTCCGCCGCAATCCGGCGCTGGCGCAACCCTCGCGCCATCTGGGACTGGTGCAAGCCATCGAGCGCCCCGATCTCGATCACTTCCTCGACACCGCCGCCGACGCCCTCACCATGACGCTTGACCGCGAAACGCTGCGCGCGCTCGCAGCCCCCTTGCCCGAGGCCAAAGCCGCCCCGCGCCTCACCCCCCCGGCACAGGTCATCGCCGTGGCCCAAGACCGCGCCTTCGGCTTTGCCTACCCACATATGCTGGCCGATTGGCGCGCGGCGGGTGCAGAAATGCGACCCTTCTCGCCACTCGCCGATGATCCGGTGCCAGAGGCCGATTTCGTCTTTCTCCCCGGCGGCTACCCGGAACTGCACGCAGGCCAGATCGCCGCCAACACCATCTTCATGCAAAGCCTGAGAAATGCGGCGCAAACTACGGATATATATGGGGAATGCGGCGGCTACATGGTACTGGGCGAGGGGCTGACAGGCGCGGATGGCACCCGGCATGTGATGGCCGGGTTGCTCCCGCTCGAGACCAGCTTTGCCACCCGCCAGCTCCATCTCGGCTACCGCCACCTTGAGGCACAGACCGGCCCATTCCCCGGCGCATGGGCCGCGCATGAATTCCACTATGCCACCACCCTGCGCGCCGATGGCCCGCCGCTCTTTGCCGCGACAGACGCCGAAGGCACAGCCCTCCCCCCCATGGGCCTCCATTTGGGCCGGGTGAGCGGCTCCTTCGCACATCTCATCGACCGCGCCTGAATTGCGCTTGCAGGCCCCGAGCCTGAATTGCGCTTGCAGCGCGCAGGCGACGGGTCTAGCACTTGCGCCATGACTGACACAGCCCTCCATCCTGACGATAGCCGCGCCAAACGCAACGTGGCCGTTCTCGTCGCAGCCCAAGCCATCTTGGGCGCGCAAATGCCGATGATCTTCGTCGTCGGCGGGCTTGCCGGGCAATCGCTTGCCTCGAACATCTGCTTTGCCACCCTGCCCATATCGCTCATCGTGCTGGGGTCGATGCTCTCGGCGACGCCGATTTCGCACCTGATGCAGCGCTACGGGCGGCGTGTGGGCTTCATGATCGGCGCAGGCGCGGGCGCGATTGGCGGCGCCATCGGCGCCTACGGGCTCTATACCGCCTCCTTCCCGATTTTCCTCCTGGGCAGCCTCATCACCGGCACTTATATGTCGGCCCAGGGCTTTTACCGCTTTGCCGCCGCTGACACCGCCAGCGACGCGTTCCGCGCCAAGGCCATCTCCTACGTCATGGCGGGCGGCCTGCTCAGCGCCGTGATCGGCCCGCAACTGGTCAAGGCTACCTCGCAGGCCATGGTGATCCCGTTCTTAGGCACCTATCTCGCGGTCATCGCCCTCAATATCGCGGGTGCCTTCCTCTTTCTCATGCTCGACATCCCGAAACCGCCGGTGCCCGCCGTGGACGCCCCCCATGGCCGCACCCGGATGGAACTCCTCAAAACCCCGCGCATCGCAGTGGCGGTGATCTGCGCCACGGTGTCCTATGCGCTGATGAATCTGGTCATGACCTCGACACCGCTCGCCGTGGTCGGCTGCGGCTTTGACGCGGGCGATGCGGCGGATGTGGTCACGGCGCATGTGTTGGCCATGTATATCCCGTCATTTTTCACCGGCCACCTGATCGCCCGCTTCGGCGTAGAGAAAATTGTCGCGATCGGCCTCGTCATCCTCGCAGGCGCGGGGGCGGTGGCCCTGAACGGCGTGCATCTGGAAAACTTCTTCGTCGCCCTCATTCTCTTGGGCATCGGCTGGAACTTCGGCTTCATCGGTGCGACCACCCTGCTCGCAGGCTCGCATGCCCCGCATGAACGTGGCCGCATGCAGGGACTCAACGATCTCATCGTCTTCGGCGGTGTGACCTTTGCCTCGCTGTCCTCGGGGGGCCTGATGAACTGCTCCGGCGGCACACCAGAGGCGGGCTGGACATCCGTCAACCTCGCCATGGCCCCCTTCCTCATACTGGCAGGCGGCGCACTGATCTGGCTCACACTGCGCCCCAAGGACGCCTGAGAGCAGGACTTTGCGCCGGCGGCATCGTCGGATTTGAGTATTTTTGGAACGATGAAAGTAGGGCCGGGATGATCCTAGAAATCTGGCAGAGTTACCGCCGCCTCCCCCTCTGGGTGCAGCTTTGGGTGGCCCTCATTCTGGTGCCGGTCAACGCCGCGTCGCTGCTCTATATCACGCAACCCGCAGGCGCATGGCTGGCGCTGATGGCAATCGGCGCGATGCTCTGCAATGGCGTGCTGATGTTGATCGAACGCGGCTTTTCCAAGGTCATGGCCCTGCCGCATGTGCTGATCTGGACACCGATGCTCGGCCTGATCCTGTGGCTCTTGAGCCAAGACATCGCCGGCAGTTATCGGACCTATCTCGTGATCCTGCTCGCGGTCGATGTGGTCTCGCTGATCCTCGATCTCAGCGACACGCGCAAATGGCTGTCAGGCGACCGCACGATCGCCTGACGCAGCGCTCTCTCAGCCCAGCTTGCGCAGACGCGCAAAGAGGCTCGACGTATCCCAACGCCCGCCGCCCATCTTTTGGACATCCTTGTAGAACTGATCCACCAGCGCCGTCACCGGTAGGCTCGCCCCGGTCTCGTCAGCGGTGCTGAGGCAAATGCCCAGATCCTTGCGCATCCAGTCGACGGCAAAGCCATGCTCCCATTTGTCGTCAATCATGGTCTCATAGCGGTTGGCCATCTGCCAACTGCCCGCCGCCCCCTGAGAGATCACCTCGACCACCACGCGCCCGTCCAATCCCGCCTTCTCGGCGAAATGCAGCGCCTCGGCCAGCCCCTGCACCAGACCGGCAATCGCGATCTGATTGCACATCTTGGTCATCTGCCCCGCGCCGCTCTCGCCAATCCGACGGCAGAGCTTGGCATAGACCTGCATGATCGGCTCAGCCGCACCATAGGCATCCGCGTCCCCACCACACATGATCGAGAGCTGGCCTTTTTCGGCCCCCGCCTGACCGCCTGACACCGGCGCATCGACGAAATTCAGCCCCGCCGCCTTGGCCTCGGCATAAAGCTCGGTCGTCACCTTCGACGACACCGTGGTGTGATCCACGAACACCGCACCCGATGCCATCCCGGCAAAGGCCCCGTCCGGCCCCTGACAGACCGAGCGCAGATCGTCGTCATTGCCGACGCAGGCCATCACGAATTCGGCCCCTGCTGCGGCCTCGCGCGGCGTGACAGCGTGTCGCCCGCCATGCTCCGCCGCCCATTTCTCGCCCTTGGCCGCGGTGCGGTTATAGACACAGACCTCATGCCCGGCCGCCGCCAGATGCCCCGCCATCGGATAGCCCATAACGCCGAGCCCCAAAAACGCCAGTTTTGCCATAGTCCTGTCCTCTCCTACAATCTTGTGCCATTGTCTTGCCGAGGTTTTCTGACTATCCCCGGCTGGTGATGCAAGCGGAAAATAGGGCGGTGCCGGGGCATGTCAGGGGTGATGAAATGGTTGTTGCGGCTGGCGGGCGGGGCAATCCTGCTGGCGGTTCTGGCTGTGGTTGGCGCGTATTTCCTGCTCTCCCGCTCGCTGCCAGACTATGACACGACGCTCACCGTGAGCGGTCTCGCCGCCCCGGTCGAGATCGTGCGCGACAATGCCAATGTGCCGCATATTCTGGGTCAGACCGACGCCGACAGCTTCTTTGGGCTGGGCTATGTCCATGCGCAGGACCGCCTCTGGCAGATGATGACGATGCGCCGCACCGTGCAGGGGCGGCTCTCCGAAATATTCGGCCCCCGTACCGTCAAGATCGACAGCACCCTGCGCCGCTTTGACCTCTATACGCTGGCGCGCCAGTCGGTCGCCGCACAGGATGCCGAAACATTGGCCGCGCTCAAGGCGTATTCCGATGGCGTCAACGCCCGCATCACAGAGATCAACCGCGAGGCGCTGGGGCGCGGTGCCCCCGAACAATTCCTCTTCAACGCGCCGATAGCCCCGTGGCAACCCGCCGATTCCATTGCGCTGATCAAACTGATGGCGGTGCAGCTTTCCGCGCATCTCGAAAACGAGGTGCTCTTTGCCCGCGCCTCACTGGCCCTCGAAGACCCTGACCGCCTCGCAGACATCATGCCTCTTGCCCCCGGCAGCGGTATCGCCGCCCTGCCCGATTATGCAGCACTCTTTCCCGGTGCCAACTGGTCCCGCATGGCCCAAACCGCGCCCGAAACAGAGGATCCGCTGTCCCCCTTCAAACGTCGCGCCTTTGCCGGCGCATCGAATGCCTTTGCCGCCGCACGCTCACGCTCGGCCTCGGGCGGCACGCTTCTGGCCAATGACCCGCACTTGGGCTTTTCGGCCCCAAATATCTGGTATCTCGCGCGGCTGAATCTGACATCGGGCGGCGTGATCGGCGGCACCATTCCCGGCATCCCGGCGATCCTGACCGGGCGCAGTGCGCGTCTTGGCTGGGCCATCACCTCGTCCTATCTCGACGATCAGGACCTCTACATCGAGGAAGTGAACCCCGATAACGCCAATGAATACCGCACGCCGGAGGGCTGGAAACCGTTTCGCACCACCCGGTCTATCATCGAAATCAAGGATGCCGATCCCGTCACCCTCACCCTGCGCTGGACAGATAACGGCCCCGTTCTGCCGGGCAGCCATTACGATCTGGCCGAAGTGACCCCCTCGGGCCATGTCGCCTCGCTCAACTGGACCGCCCTCAGCCCCAATGACACAACGATGTCCTCGGCCATTGGGCTCATGCGCGCGCAATCAGTGCAGGACGCGATTGACCTCAGCCGCCTCTACATCGCGCCCTCGCAGAACCTCACCTTGGTGGACCAGTCCACAATCGCCATGCGCACCGTCGGGGCCATGCCCCGCCGCGACGCCCGCCACGAGAGCGAAGGGCGCATGCCCGCACGCGGCTGGCTGACGGAAAACCGCTGGCAGGGCATGCTGCCCTTTGCCGCCAACCCCGAGTTCGTGGCCCCCTCCGGTGGCATCCTCGGCAATACCAACAACAAGGTGGTGGACCGCCCCTTTCCCATGCATGTCAGCCACCTCTGGGGCGACACCCAGCGCGTCCACCGCTGGCGCAGGCTCATGCAGGGCCGCGAGGTGCACACCCGCGACAGCTTTATCGAGGCGCAGCTCGACACCGTCAGCTTTACCGCCCGCTCCCTCTTGCCGCTGATCGGGGCCGATCTCTGGTTCACCGGCGAATCCGCGCCCGAAGGCACGCCCGAACGCCTGCGCCAACGCGCGCTCGCCATGCTCGCCGACTGGAACGGCGAAATGAACGAACACCTGCCAGAGCCACTGCTCTATGCCGCATGGATGCGCGCCCTGATGGACCGCCTCATTCGTGATGACCTCGGGCCGCTCTCGCGCGAATTCGACCACCCCGATCCGATCTTCATCGAACGGGTGTTCCGCAATGTCGATGGCGCCGCCGCCTGGTGCGATGTCAAGCAATCGGCGGCGGTCGAGACCTGCACCGACACCGCCCGCATGGCGCTCGACGATGCGCTGATCTGGATTTCCGAACGCTATGGCAAGTCCCTCGAGAGCCTGCGCTGGGGCGATGCGCATCAGGCCACCCATGACCATCAGGTGCTCGGAGATGTGCCGCTCCTGCGCCATTTCGTCAACATCCGCCAATCCACCTCAGGCGGCGACAACACGCTCTTGCGCGGACGCACGCGCGGCGGCGACGGGCCGGACCCGTTCCATAATGTGCATGGCGCTGGCTATCGCGGGGTCTATGATTTTGCCGATCCCGACAGCAGCGTCTTCATCATCGCCACCGGCCAATCGGGGCATTTTCTCAGCCGCTATTACGACAACCTGTCGCAACTTTGGCGGCGAGGCGAATACATCCCGATGTCGCTCGATCCCGATCTGGCACGCGCGGCGGCGGTGGGGATCACCATCCTGCGCCCCGACGGCCAGTAACAGCGCCGTCACCACTCCGGCGCAGGTGCTCGTGCCTGCGGCGACAGGCCGCTCACCTTTTTTCATCCCATTTGGAACCGCGCCGCACCTCCTGCGTTGACCCTTCAAGCGCGCATTTGGCGCGTTGACGCAAACCGCAGGATGGACCCTGCAGAAACGGAGGACGATATGACGTTCCGCAAATTGGCTCTCGCGACTGCCCTCACAAGTGTTTCGGCCCTGGCGGCCTATGCCGCAGACGAAGGCGGCACCGAACGGCAGTCTCAGGACAACAGCGGCACAGACGCCGTCTATGAAGAAACCCAAGGCACTGCCGCAGACGCGCAGTCGGGCGGTTGGTCCGAGGCCACCGTTGCAGAGGATGGCGAAATCCACGCGCCCACCGATCTTGATCTGACGGCTAAAGGCCAGCGCGAGACCGGCAACACCCTTGTCGAGAATATTCTCACCGAGGCCGAGACTGGGGCCACGCTGACCTCCGTGGATGACAAGGTCATTGGCGAAGTCGTCTCGCACGAGGGCGACGAAACCGCAGAGCATCTGATCTATGTCGATGTGAGCACGGATGCCGACCTCCCGGCCGAGCGTATCGGCTTTGAGGCAGGCTCGCTCAGCGTCGGCGAAAACGGCGGCTTGGAATATGCCATGACCCTCGAGCAGCTGCGCACCGCCGTGGCGGAAAAAGTCGCAACGATGACGCAATAACCGCTCGCCTTTCCACGGTGCGCTTCTCCCTCCCGGCGCGCCCACGGCCCGGCCCTAAAAGGCCGGGTCGTTTTGCTGTCATGCCCCAAAATCTCCCGCACCCGATCACGCGCCCCTTCCCCCCGCCGCAGTCCTGCTTTAAAGACCGCCGCATGCACATCCCCGAAGGAGCCCGCCCCATGCAGGAACCGTCCATCACCCCCGATCTCGTCGCGGCCCACGGCCTCAAGCCCGAGGAATACGACCGCATCCTCGAGATCATCGGACGCGAACCGAGTTTCACCGAACTGGGCATCTTCTCGGCCATGTGGAACGAGCATTGTTCCTATAAATCCTCCAAGAAATGGCTGCGCACCCTGCCCACCACCGGGCCACAGGTGATCTGCGGACCGGGCGAGAACGCAGGCGTGGTCGATATTGGCGACGGTCAGGCCGTGGTTTTCAAGATGGAGAGCCACAACCACCCGTCCTATATCGAGCCCTATCAGGGGGCCGCGACCGGCGTAGGCGGCATTCTGCGCGACGTGTTCACCATGGGCGCACGCCCCATCGCCTCAATGAATTCACTCAGCTTCGGCGAGCCCGCGCACCCCAAGACCCGCCAGCTTGTGCATGGCGTGGTCGCGGGCGTGGGCGGCTATGGCAACTGCTTTGGCGTGCCATGCGTCGGCGGCGAGGTGCGGTTCGATCCCGCCTATAACGGCAACTGCCTTGTCAATGCCTTCGCGGCAGGCTTGGCCGACGCCGACAAGATCTTCTACTCCGCCGCCTCCGGCGTCGGCATGCCGGTGGTCTATCTCGGGGCCAAGACCGGCCGCGACGGCGTCGGCGGCGCGACCATGGCCTCTGCTGAGTTTGACGACAGCATCGAGGAAAAACGCCCCACCGTGCAGGTCGGCGACCCTTTCACAGAAAAACGCCTGATGGAGGCCTGTCTCGAACTGATGGCCACAGGTGCCGTGATTTCCATTCAGGATATGGGGGCTGCGGGCCTCACCTGCTCTGCTGTGGAAATGGGCGACAAGGGCGGGCTTGGCGTCAAGCTGCAACTCGACGCGGTGCCGCAACGCGAATCCAACATGACCGCCTATGAGATGATGCTGTCGGAATCTCAGGAACGCATGCTCATGGTTTTGCGCCCCGAGCTTGAGGCCGAGGCCCGCGCCGTGTTCGAGAAATGGGATCTCGATTTCGCCATTGTCGGTGAAACCATCGCCGAAGACCGCTTCCTGATCATGCAGGGCAACGCCATCAAGGCCGATCTGCCGCTCGCAACACTCGCTGGCTCTGCCCCCGAATATGACCGGCCCTTCGTGGACCCCGCCCCCGCCGACCCGCTCGACCCCGCCAGCGTTCCCGGCGTCGATCCCATCGACGGGCTCAAGGCGCTGATCGGCTCGGTCAACTACTGCGCCCGGCAATGGGTCTATGAACAATATGACACCATGGTCATGGCCGACACCGCCCGCACGCCGGGTCAGGGTGCGGGGCTGATCCGCGTGCATGGCACTGAGAAATTACTGGCCTTCACCTCCGACGTGACCCCCCGTTACGTCAAGGCGAACCCGGTCGAGGGCGGCAAACAGGCCGTGGCCGAAGCCTATCGCAATCTCAGCGCCCTGGGCGCCGTGCCGCTTGCCACCACCGACAACCTCAATTTCGGCAACCCCGAAAAGCCCGAGATCATGGGGCAGTTTGTGGGCGCCATCAAAGGCATCGGCGAGGCCGTGGCCGCCCTCGACATGCCCATCGTCTCGGGCAATGTCTCGCTCTATAACGAGACCGACGGCGCGGGCATTCTGCCCACCCCCACCATCGGCGCGGTGGGCCTGATCCGCGATCCTGAAACCGCGATCATCGGTCAGGCGCGCGACGGCCATGTGGCGCTGCTTTTGGGCGAAACCCGCGGTCACTTAGGCCAATCCGCCCTTCTGGCCGAAGTGTTCAACCGGGTTGAGGGCGACGCCCCTCCCGTTGACCTCGCCGCCGAGAAACGCCACGGTGATTTCATCCGCGCCAATCACGCGCTGATCAAGGCCTGCACCGACCTCTCCGACGGCGGTCTGGCGCTCGCCGCCTTCGAGATGGCCGAAGCCGCAGGCGTGGGCCTGTGCCTTGATGCCGACGACACCGCCACACTCTTTGGCGAGGATCAGGCGCGCTACCTCATCGCCTGCAACTTCGATCAGGCCGAGGCGCTGATGACCGCCGCAGGCCACGCCGGCGTTGCCCTCACCTCCGTGGGCCGCTTCACCGGCGACAGCGTGCGTCTGGGCAAATCCGAGGCCCCGCTTGCCGAACTGTCGAACATCTTCCGCAGCACCTTCGGCGCGACGTTCGACTAAGGGGAACGGGCGCAGCGAAATGGCAACTTTGACCTAGAGCTGACATTCACCCCTAGCGCCTACGCGCGGAATCAAGGCGCGGTACGCGCCGCCACGCAGCGCCCGTCCGCCCCCTCGGGCGGGCGCTTTTGCAACGGCTCAACTTATTGAGAACGCGAAAGTATTTGGCGAAGATAAAGTACCAGCCGACCAAGTGGCCGCGCCCACCCGGCGGACGGGCACCGCGCGGCACACACCTCGGGCCAAATGTCCCCTTAAAGACCACCTCCGTCTCCATCACGTTTTCCGGAGCCCCATGGCGCGAGCCCTGCCCCCGTGGCAGGCTGACACCAGCCATGAAAGGATCGCCCATGCTCCGCCGCCTGCTCGCCCTCAGCCTTGTGCTGCTCGCCACGCCCCTCACAGCACAGGACACCCCGCCCGCGCCAGAGCCGCCAATGACGCTGGAGCGGCTCGATACCATCATCCGCGCCCTTGATCCCGAGGCAGAGAGCAACGGCAGCGTCTGGCAGTTGACCGTGAACGACGTGCAGGTGCTCATCGTCACCGACGAATCCGCAGACCGCATGCGCGCCATGACCCCTGTGGCCAAGGCCACAGACCTCACACCCGAAGACCTCAATCGCATCCTGCAAGCCAATTTCGACACCGCCCTCGATGCCCGCTACGCCATCGCCAAGGATCTTCTATGGGCCGCCTTCATCCACCCGCTGAAACCGCTGGAGAAGGACGAGTTCATCTCGGGCTTGGGTCAGGTCGTCAACCTCGCCCAGAGCTATGGCACGCTCTATTCCGGCGGCGCGCTGCACTATGGCGGTGGCGACAGCGGCGCGCTGCAACGCGCGCTGATTGATGAGTTGCTCAAAAAAGGCGAAGAAATCTGACCTCAGTCAGTCGGCTCTGCTCCCCGAGGAATTTTGAGCCCGATGAACAGGCAAGCCATCCCGCCCGCCTGCGCTCCCTTGCACTCATGCCGATGGGGCTCTACATCTTGGGCAAGACGTGACAAGGAGACGCCCCAATGGCCATGCTCGCCTCTGACCTCGAAGCCCTGATCCGCCAAGCCCTGCCCAATGCCAAGATCACCGTCGATGGCGAAGACGGCGTGCATTTCGCCGCCGAAGTCATCGACGAGAGTTTCCGCGGCATGAACCGGGTTCAACAGCAACGCGCCGTCTATGCCGCAATCAAAGGCAAGATGGACGGCCCCAACGGCGCCGTGCATGCCCTGGCGCTGACAACCAAGGCCCCCGACTGAGTGAATGGAACCCAGACTGATCGTCGCCCTGCTGCTTCTGCCCTTTGCCGTGATCTTTGCCTATACGATGTGGCATGAGATCCGGCGCTACCGCCGCGATGGGCGGGCCGATTACGGCCTCAGCTATTGCGAAGAAACCGACAGCACCCATGTAACTCTTTTGGGCGACGACGAAACCGGGTATGACCCCCAAGAGACAGACCCCTCGGCCAAAGCCGATAGACAGACCGATAGGACAAGCCATGACTGACGCCAAGACCCGCATCGAAGAGACCGTGAAATCCGCCGATGTCGTGCTCTACATGAAGGGCACCAAAGACATGCCGCAATGCGGCTTTTCCTCCCGCGTGGCGGGCGTGCTGAACTACATGGGCGTCGACTTCAAGGACGTGAACGTCCTTGCCGACGAAGACGTCCGTCAGGGCATCAAGGACTATTCCGACTGGCCCACCATCCCTCAACTCTACGTTAAGGGTGAGTTCGTAGGCGGCTGCGACATCATCACCGAGATGACTCTCTCGGGCGAGCTGGACCAGCTCTTCGAGACCTCCGGCATCACCTATGACAAGGACGCCGCCGAGAAGATCCGCGAAGCCAACGCCTGATCTGCCCCAAACGGGCGGCACGTACCAGCCCTAGGCCGCCCCCATGCGCCGCAGGCGCGCGGGGGTCTGGCCGAACCGGCGCTTGAACGCCCGCACAAAGGCCGCGTCCGAGCCATAGCCCACGGCATCGGTGATCTCGGAAATCGACCGCTCGCTGCGGGTCAGCATCCTACGCGCCTGCAACATGCGCCATTCGGTCAGATAGCTGGCCGGCGGCAGCCCCATGACCTCGTGAAACCTGGTGGCGAATGCGGTGCGCGACATGCCCGCCTCTTGGGACAGGCGGCTCAGATCGACCGGCTCTGCGTGATGCGCGTGCATGTAACACAGGGCCCGGCTGAGTCGGCTATCCCGCATCGTGGCCAAAACCCCCTGAACCGGCTCATGCGCGGCCAGCCATGCGCGCAACAGGCTCACGAACAGCACCTCGGCCATCCGGTCCGCCACCGCCCGCGCGCCGGGGGCCTCGCCGGTCTGCTCACTGGTGATAAGATCGACCACCGTCCGAAACAGCGCCGCCCCGTCGCGGTTGAACACATCCCGCACCACGATCAATTCCGGCAATTCCGCGAACAGCGGGTGATCCAGCGTGCCATCCCATTCGAAATGTCCGCAGAGCATCCTTGCCCCGCCCTGGCGGGGCCCTTCGCCCGCTTCTGAAGACAGCGCTTGCATGGCTTGCAGCCCTGGCGCAACCCGCGCCGCGGACGTATCGCGCATCTCATGCGGCGCACCGCGCGGCAAGAGCACCGCATCCCCCGCCTCAAGCACCAGATCACGCCCCCAGACACGCAGCACCGCCCGCCCCTCCAGCACCATATGGAGCGGACCATGCGCGCTGGCGGGCATATCCAGCCCCCAGCCGGGGGCCATGTTCTTGATGAAATAGATGCAGGCCCGCAAGCGGACCATCCGCAGGACATCGCTCAGGGCATCATCGCTTGCGCTCATCTTCGTGCCTCTCCATGGCGTGGATGCAGGACCAGTCTTGCCGGGCCCGACAGCCTGCGACAAGGCCCGGATCGAGGAATGCGAACGCAGGATCAATAATCCTGAACGCGCAACTCTGGCTGATCTGACCCTCAACTCCCATTTTGCGCTGCATCACACTGACCAGCCCACAAGGAGACAGCATGTCAGATTTCACCCCCACGCGCCGCCAGATTCTGGGCGGCGCCTTGGCGCTCGGGGCCGCCGCCACAGTCCTCACCCCCGACCAGGGCAGCGCCAGCACCGCGCTGATGCCGCTGCGGGCGGTGCATCGCTTCACGCTCGGGTCCATGACCGTGACCGTGATCGACGATGCCCGCTTCACCTTTCCGGCCGCAATGTTCGCCACGAACCAGCCCCCCGACAGCATCGCCACCTTTCTCGCCCGCTACCATTTGCCCACCGAAACGGTCAGCGCCAACATGCAGATCACACTGGTCGAGACAGCGGACCGCAAGGTGCTGCTCGACACCGGCATGGGTGATGTCACCTTTCCGGGCAATACGCCCGACAATGGCCGCCTGACCGCCGGTCTGGCCGCCTTCGGCGTCTCTCCGGACGAGATCACCGACGTTGTCATCAGCCATGGCCACCCGGACCATATCGGCGGCTGCTCTCTTGATGGCAGGCCCTGCTTTCCAACGCCACCTACCACGTCCCGGCGGAAGAGCTGGAATTCTGGACCCAGACGCCGGGGAGCGAGGAAAGCTTTCTCAACACCATGATCGCGATCGGCAGGGCCAAACTCGGCCCCCTGCAAGGGCTGATCCGCACCTATGGCGATGGCGAGATCCTCGCGCCGGGCATCACGGCGCTCGCCGCGCCGGGGCATACCATCGGACATCACGTCTTTCACCTCAAGAGCGGCGATGCTTCCTTGCTGCACCTGATGGATGCGGCGCTGCATCACCTCGTTGGCCCGGAGGAACCGGATTGGGCCTTGGCCGTCGAGATGCACCCCGACACCGCCGCCGCGACCCGGCGCAGACTTTTTCAGCAGGCGGCAGATGCCGGCACGCTCGTCGCCGGATACCACTTCCCCTTTCCGGGTCTCGGCCGGATCGTCGAGATGGGCAAGGCGTGGCGCTTCGTCCCGTTGCAGACAGCCTGACATGCATCGGCAGACCCGTACGGTTTGACCGCACAACCGTACGGCTCAGCCTCTCCGGGTCCAACCCCAGAGGCACAGCATTTCCATGATCACATGCGCCCCAGCGATGGCCGTGGCGCCTGTGGTATCATAGGGCGGCGACACCTCGACCATATCTCCCCCCACCAGATTGATCCCCGCCAGATCCCGCAGAATGATCGCCGCCTGCGCCGAGCTCAGCCCCCCCCAGACCGGCGTTCCGGTGCCGGGCGCAAAGGCCGGGTCCAGCGCGTCGATATCAAACGTCATATACACCTGAGCATCGCCCACGATCTCTTTGATCTTGCGAGCTATTTCCACCGGCCCCTCCAGATGCACCTGCCGCGCATCCAGTGTGGAAAACCCCATCGTGTCCGGATTTGTCGTGCGAATACCCACCTGAACAGAGCGCGTCGCATCGACGAATCCCTGCTTCACGGCCTTGTACATCATCGTGCCATGGTCGATCCGCGTCAGGTCATCATCCGCCCAAGTGTCTGAATGCGCATCGAAATGGATCACTGCCAGTGGTCCGTATTTCTCGGCATGCGCTTGCAACAGCGGCAGGGTGATATAGTGATCTCCACCAATTGCAAAACAGGCAGCACCCGCGTCCAGAATGCCCTTGGCATGCGCATAGAGTGCATGAGGAAAGGCCGCTACATGTGCGTAATCAAACGCTAAATCTCCATAGTCGGCGATACTCAAATGCGACAGCGGATCATAGCCATCCCAGCCATAGGGCGGATCATAAACCTGTAATGCGCTGGCCTCGCGCACCGCGCGCGGCCCCATGCGGGTGCCTGTCCGGTTGGTCACGGATTGGTCAAACGGCACCCCGGTGATCGCCACATCGACATCCGTCAGATCCTTGGTATAGCGACGGCGCGCAAAGGACAGCGCCCCACCAAAGGCATTCTCAAAGCTCAATCCACGTGATGTTTCACGCGTAAACGCCTGATCTATCTGTGTTTTCGCATCTTCCAGTGCCATGGCTTGTCTCCTTCAGCCAAGAGGCTGCGCGCGCTCGACCAGCCGCGCAAAGAACGAGGCACCCACCGGGGCCACCGCATCGTTGAAATTGAACCCGGGATGGTGCAGCCCCGGCCCTACACCTTGCCCAAGAAACAGATAAGACCCCGGAAGCTCTTGCAGCATATAGGAAAAATCCTCGGCCCCCATTTCACGCGGGCGATCCGCGATGACCAATCCTTCGCCCACAACCTCCCGCGCGACTTCTGCGGCAAAGGCGGTTTTCTCTGCGTCATTGTAGGTGGCGGGGTATCCCAGATCAATCCGCACCTCCGCCCGCACGCCATATCCAACGGCCACGCCCTCTGTAACCTCCCGCAACCGGCGATGCACCATTTCCTGCACCTCTGGCGTGAATGTCCGGATGGTGGCGTTGATATAGGCGTTCTCGGGGATGACGTTATCGACCGTGCCGGTATGGATCTGCGTCACCGAAATAACCAGATCATCCAAGGGGTTACGGTTGCGGCTGACAATCGTTTGGATGCCCTGCACAATGGCCACGGCCGCCACCACCGGATCGCGTGTCTCATGCGGCATGGCGCCATGCCCACCGCGCCCGATCACGTCGATATGCAGCGTATCCACCGCCGCCATGATCGGCCCCGGCGTGGTCTCGAACGTGCCCGCAGCCACCCCCGGCAGGGTATGGAGCGCATAGACCTGCTCCACACCATAGCGGCTCAGCGCGCCCTCTTCGACCATGATGCGTCCCCCGCCCGGACCCTCTTCGGCAGGTTGAAAGATCAGCACCACTTTACCGGCAAAATTCCGTGTCTCTGCAAGGTACTTAGCCGCGCCAAGCAGCATCGTCGTATGCCCGTCGTGGCCGCAGGCATGCATCTTGCCGGGGGTCTGGCTGGCATAATCGAGCCCGGTGACTTCGGTCATCGGCAGCGCGTCCATATCGGCGCGCAGCCCGATGCACGGCCCCTCGCCTTGGCCCTCGATCACCGCGACAACCCCACTGGTCGCCACGCCGGTCTCGATCTGCGTGATGCCGAAGTCACGCAATCGCTCGACCACAAAGGCCGCCGTTTGGTGGCAATCGAACCCCAATTCGGGATTGGCATGCAGATGCCTGCGCCAGGCCGTCATTTCCTCTGAGAATCCGGCAATTCGGTTGATCACGGCCATCTCTGGACATCCCTTCATTCTCGCGTCAGGGTCCACTCAACCCCAAAGACGAGGCCGCTGCAATGCCTGACGATACGCTCATCCACGATCCCCGCGGCGGATTGCCCCGCCTCATCGCCATCATGGCCCGCCTGCGTGATCCTGACACCGGATGCCCGTGGGATGTCGAGCAGGATTTCGCCAGCATCGCCCCCTATACCATTGAGGAGGCTTACGAAGTTGCGGATGCCATCGAACAGGAAAATTGGCAGGATCTACGTGGTGAATTGGGGGATCTTCTCTTGCAGGTGGTGTTTCATGCCCAAATTGCGCAGGATCGTGGCCTGTTTGACGTGATGGACGTGGCCAATGCCATTTCCGACAAGATGGTCGCACGTCACCCACATGTCTTTGGCGTTGAGAGTCGCGACAAAACCGCCGAACAACAGACCCGCGACTGGGAGGTGGTCAAGGCCGCCGAACGCGCCGCCGAGGCCAAGACCGGCACACTGGACGGTGTGGCCCTTGGCCTGCCTGCGCTCCTGCGCGCCGTCAAACTCCAGAAACGCGCCGCGCGTGTGGGTTTTGATTGGCCGGACTCTTCCCATGTTCTCAATAAGATACGAGAAGAAGTTGATGAATTGCATGAAGCTGCAACCGAGTTGACCCAGGACGCAGTCGAAGAGGAGTACGGCGACCTTCTCTTTGTGATGGCCAATCTCGCGCGGCATATGAAGGTCTGTCCCGAAACCGCCCTGCGCCGCGCCAACGCCAAATTCACCCGCCGATTCGAGCGGATCGAAGCGCTTTTGGCCGAACGCGGCAAAACCCCACCCGAGTCGGATCTGGCTGAGATGGATACACTCTGGGATCAGGCCAAAGCGGAGGAGCGCGCCTGACAACCGCTTGTAACGACGCCAGAAACCCGCCACTCTCAGCCGAGGAATGAAAGGATCAAGTCAATGACGATCATGGATGAAGCCCGCAATGTTCTGGGCGAGGCGCTGGAGCCGTGCTCCTCCGCGCCGCTGACCGGCTACTTCCGTGACGGCCACTGCAACACCTGCGCCGAGGATCACGGCAGCCACACGGTCTGCGCCCTGATGACCGCCGAATTTCTGGCCTTTTCCAAATATGTCGGCAATGATCTCAGCACCCCCCGCCCTGAATTCCAGTTTCCCGGTCTGAAACCGGGCGATCAATGGTGCCTCTGCGCCGCGCGCTTTCTTCAGGCCCATGACGAGGGTTGCGCACCGATGGTGCGGCTCGACGCCACCCATGTGCGCGCCCTCGAGATCGTGCCACTGGAGGCGCTGCAACAAAACGCCGCCCCCGAGAGCTGACAGGATGGCCACTGTAACCCTGATCAGCGATGTCGAAGCCAGCCCCGAAGTGCGCGCCGTCTTTGACGACATCCGCGCCACGCGGGGCAGCGATTTCATCAATAATTTCTGGCGGGCCCTCGCGCATGACCCGGCCCTCCTGCTCGCAACATGGGAACGGCTCAAATCGGTGATGGGCCCCGGCACCCTTGATCCGCTGACCAAGGAATTGATTTATATCGCCGTTTCGGTCGCCAATGGCTGCGAATACTGCGCTCATTCCCACACCGCAGCGGCGCGCGCCAAGGGGATGACACCCGCACAGCACGGTGAACTCTTGTCGGTGATCGGCATGGCCAGTCAGACCAATGCCCTCGCCACGGCCCTTCAGGTGCCGGTGGATGATGCTTTCAAGATCTGATAAAGGCGGGACTTGCCCGCCCTGTCAGGCTCAACTGGTCTTGATATCGAACCCCAGATGCTTGGCGACGGTAAAGATGTCCTTGTCGCCACGACCACACATGTTCATGACCAGCAGGTGATCGTGTGGCAGCGTCGGCGCGATCTTCATCACATGGGCAAGGGCGTGGCTGGGTTCCAGCGCCGGGATGATCCCCTCCTGCGCACAGCAGAGCTGGAATGCCTCCAGCGCCTCGACATCGGTGATCGAGACATATTTGGCGCGGCCCGTTTCATGCAGCCAGCTATGCTCAGGCCCAATCCCCGGATAATCGAGCCCGGCCGAGATCGAATGCCCCTCCAGGATCTGCCCATCAGCATCCTGCAAGAGATACGTGCGATTGCCATGTAGCACACCGGGCCGCCCGCCAGTCAGGCTCGCGCAATGCTCCATCCGGTCGTCCACGCCATGGCCCCCGGCCTCGACCCCGATAATATTCACGGTCGGATCATCAAGGAACGGGTAAAACAGCCCCATCGCGTTCGATCCACCGCCAATCGCGGCAACCAGCGTGTCGGGCAAACGCCCTTCAGCGGCCTGCATCTGTTCTTTGGTTTCCTTGCCGATGATCGACTGGAAATCGCGCACCATCGCCGGATAGGGATGCGGCCCCGCCACCGTGCCGATGCAATAGAACGTGTCGCGCACATTCGTGACCCAATCGCGCAGCGCGTCATTCATCGCGTCCTTGAGCGTGCCCCGGCCACTGGTCACCGGCACCACCTCTGCCCCCAAGAGCCGCATGCGAAACACATTGGGTGATTGCCGCTCGACATCATGCGCGCCCATATAGACGACGCATTGCAGCCCGAACTTGGCGCAGACCGTGGCCGTCGCCACCCCATGCTGCCCCGCGCCGGTTTCCGCGATGATCCGCTTCTTGCCCATGCGGCGCGCAAGGATGATCTGGCCCAGCACATTGTTGATCTTGTGTGCGCCCGTGTGGTTCAACTCATCCCGTTTGAGATAGATTTTGGCCCCGCCCAGATGCTGCGTCAGCCGGTCGGCATAATAGAGCGGCGAAGGGCGGCCCACGTAATGCGTCCACAGATCATGCATCTCATCCCAGAAGCTCTGATCGGTCTTGGCGTGCTCATACTGCTGTTCCAGTTCCAGAATGAGCGGCATCAGGGTTTCCGATACGAACCGCCCGCCGAAATCGCCGAACCGGCCTTTTTCATCAGGACCGGTCATAAAGCTGTTGAAGAGATCATTCATTGTCTCTGGCCTTTGTCATTCGGGAAAGTCTGAGGTTGAATATGGGACGCGCGGGGGATTTTCCAGCGAAAAGCGGGGCGTTCAGAGCCGACGGATCACATAGAGCCGCGACCAGAGGTCCGGTTCGGCCAACAGAAAGGGCAAAAACGGCTCAGAGCGCTGCGCGATATGGATCTGGCCACTGTCCACCAGCGATTCCAGCACCGATTGAAACCCCTGCGCCTTCCATGTGGCCTCCAAGACGTTGAACACACCAATCCCTCCGGGCCGCGTCACGCGGGCCAGATGAATGAGGCTCTCAGCCGGGGCATGACCGGGGCCAAAGGCACCCACGCAGACAAAGCCAGCAAAGCTGTCATCGGCAAAGGGCAGACCGCTGCCCATCTCCGCCTCGACCAGATCGGCATATTGCCCCGTTGCCTGCGCCGCCGCCAGCATGCCGGGCGAGAGGTCACAGCCGGTGATCGGGCCATACCCCAGAATCCGCAGGCTCTCGCCCACCAGCCCGGTGCCACAGGCGGCATCCAGCACCGGCCCGTCGCTCCGGCCCACAAAGCGTGCAAACATAGCGGCCCCAAGGGCAGGAAGCCGAAACCCACGCGCCAGATTATCTGCGTCATAGCTCTGCGCCCAATCGTTATAGATCGCGCGGGATTGCTCAGGCGTCTTGGCACCGTAAACGTCGCTCAGATCGTCCATCATCTCGGCCTCCTCTTGCGGGGCCAGCATGACCTAGCCTTGGGCGTTGTCAATAAAGGCGCGGATCAGACCCGCATCCTTGATCCCCGGCGCAACCTCGACCCCGGTCGAGACATCGAGTTGCCGCGCGCCCGTGCGCGCCACCGCCTCGGCCACGTTCTCGGGGGTCAGCCCCCCCGCCAAGAGCCAAGGCAAGGACCAGTCACGCCCCGCGATCAACCCCCAGTCAAAGGCCAGCGCATTGCCGCCCGGTCGTGTCGCCCCCGGTGGTGGCTTGGCGTCGATCAAAAGCTGAGCGGCCACGCCGCTATAAACGTCGATCTGCGCGAGATCGGTCGCTTCGGCGATCCCGATGGCCTTGATCACCGGCAGGCCGTACCGCGCCTTGACCTCGGCCACCCGCGCCGGGCTCTCGTTCCCATGCAATTGCAGGAAATCGAGAGGGACGAGCTCCGTCAAAGCATCCAGCGCCGCGTTATCTGCATCCACTGTCAGCGCCACCTTGGCAACGCCCAAAGGCACGTCAAGCGCGAGACCACGCGCCTGCGCACAGGTCACATGACGCGGCGATTTCTCAAAGAAAACGAACCCGACATAGGCGGCACCGGCAGCCACTGCCGCAGACACGTCGGTGGCGGCGGTCAGGCCGCAAATCTTGACACGAATATCTCTGGTCATGCGCGCGGTTTAGCTTGCTTGATCCAAGAGCGCCAGAACTTCATCCTTGCCCTGATGCCGCTCACCCTTGAGACGCTTGACCTCGGCTCTCAGGCTTGCCAACTCGCGCGCCTGCCGCGCCGCTGCCGCCCGTTCCCCAGCCTCGCGAATCCATTCCCAGATGAACCCGACGATCAAACCCATGAGAATGCCACCGAATATCACGATAAAGAGCGGCACATCATAGGTTGGGTTAAGCGCGGCAAAGCCTGCCAACTCGTCAGGCAGCACCCGCAGGGTCACGACCCCGCGATTGGCCAATGCAATCAGCACAAGCGCTAGGGCAAAGATGGCAATCGAGGCATAGCGGATATAGCGCATGAGTTACTTTCCGTTGAGCCGGTCACGCAAGAGCTTGCCCGTCTTGAAGAAGGGCACGTATTTCTCCTCAACATGCACGCTTTCGCCGGTGCGTGGATTGCGACCCGTGCGCGCATCCCGCTTTTTCACCGAGAACGCACCAAACCCGCGCAACTCGACCCGATTGCCTTCGGCAAGCGCGTCGGTGATCTCGTTGAAGATGGTATTGACGATACGCTCGACGTCGCGCTGATAGAGATGCGGATTTTCGTCAGCGATTTTCTGGATCAGTTCCGATCGGATCATCGGTGGTCTCTCCCCCGGCCTTATTGTTTGTAACTTTGTGGCAGTTGCAGGGGACTATAGCCAGAATGCCGCGAAACCCAAACAGAAAGCCGGGTCAAGAGGCGGAAATCTATGCGATTTTTTGCCAGTCGCACGGATTTTCACGTGGTCTTCGCGGCTCAATGGGGCCGGTTTGCTGGATGCGTTGAATTGCTGCGGCGCGGCATCTCTCTCGAGACCGATTGATTCGGATCGGCGACCCGCCGCAGTCCCCTGACAGTCTTGGTGGACATTTGGACGCATCCGCCGCATGGTTCGCCCGGCGCGACGGAGACAGGCATGACGGCACGGCAGATCATCATCGACACCGATCCCGGACAGGATGACGCGGTGGCGATCCTCTTGGCGCTGGCCTGTCCCGAGACGCTTCATGTGCTGGGCCTCACCTGCGTGGCAGGCAATGTGCCACTTGCGCAGACGACCCGCAATGCACGCATGATCTGCGAATTGGCCGGATGTCCCGATCTGCCTGTCTTTGCGGGATGCGACCGCCCACTTGGCCGCGATCTGGTAACGGCAGAGCATGTGCACGGCCGCTCAGGCCTCGATGGCCCGGACCTTCCTGACCCTCAGATCCCCGTGCAGGACCGGAATGCCATTGATTTCATCATCGACACGCTGCGCGAGAGGCCACCGGGTACAGTGACGCTGGTGCCCATCGGACCGCTCACCAATATTGCCACGGCCTTTGCCAAGGCGCCCGACATCGTCGCGCGGGTGCAAGAGATCGTGCTGATGGGAGGCGCCCATGCAGCGCATGGCAATGTGACCCCGGCGGCAGAGTTCAACATTCATGTCGATCCCGAGGCGGCTGCCCGTGTCCTGGCCTCAGGCGTGCCCCTGACCATGCTGCCCCTCGATGTCACGCACAAGGCGCTGGTCACACCCGCCCGCAACGCAGCGTTTCGCGGCATTGGATCACGGGTTGGTCGCGCTGTTGCTGCCTTGACCGGCTTTTTCGAGCGATATCATCCGGAACGCCATGGCGCGGACGGTGCTCCGCTGCATGATCCGTGCACAATCTGCTGGCTCCTGCGGCCTGACCTTTTCAAGGCGCGCAAGGTGAATGTCGAAATCGAAACACAATCGGAATTGACGATGGGTATGACGGTGGTGGATTGGTGGGGCGTGACCGGAAGACCCGCCAATGCAACCTTCGTCCACGATATCAACGCACAGGCCTTCTTTGACCTGCTCACCGAAAGGCTGGCCCGGCTATGACCGCCCTAACTCTCGCACGGCCCGACGATCTGGACCGACTTTTGCCGCTGGTGGCCGCCTTTCATGACGAGGCGGGCATCTCACAGGCTGACGCGACGCGACGCGCAGCACTTTTGCCAATGCTCGAAGGCAGCCCGCATGGCGTGGTCTATCTCATTGGCCCCGGACGCGCCCCCATCGGCTATATTGTCTTGAGTTTTGGCTGGTCGGTGGAATTTGGCGGACTTGATGGCTACGTTGATGAATTCTACATCCGTCCGGGCGTGCGCGGGCGCGGCATCGGCACCGAGGTCATGATCAGCCTTCCCAAGGCCCTTGCCGGTGCTGGATTGAAGGCATTGCATCTTGAGGTGCGGCGTGACAACGAGAAGGCGTTAAAGCTTTATCAGAAACTCAGGTTTCTGCCGCGTGACGCGTACAGCCTTCTGACGCGGGAAATGTAGACTTTTCCCCCGCTTGACCCTAGGTAACCTGAATGACACTCGAGATTCCGTTCCAAAACAGCTATGCGCAATTGCCAGCGCGGTTCTACACCCGGCAATCGGCCCTAGCCGTGCGCGCCCCACGCCTGATCCAGTTCAACCGGGAACTGGCGTCGGAGCTTGGTATTCCAGATACACCCGACGCCGATCTCGCACGGACGTTCTCGGGCAATGACGTGCCCCAAGGGGCCGCACCTCTGGCGCAGGTTTATGCGGGGCATCAATTCGGCGGCTTTTCTCCACAGTTGGGCGATGGACGTGCCCTGCTTTTGGGCGAGGTGATTGACCGGACCGGACAACGGCGGGACATTCAACTCAAAGGCTCGGGCCCCACCCCCTATAGCAGAATGGGTGACGGGCGCGCCTGGCTCGGTCCGGTCCTGCGCGAATATCTGGTGTCCGAGGCGATGCACGCCCTTGGATTGCCCACGACGCGCGCACTCGCTGCCGTCGAGACGGGCGAACCAGTCTACCGCGAGGCCGGTGGATTGCCCGGCGCGGTGCTGACACGGGTTGCGGCCAGCCACCTGCGCGTCGGCACCTTCCAATATTTCGCGGCACGACGCGACGTCGAGGGGCTGAAAGCGCTCTATGAGTATACCGTCGCGCGGCATTATCCCTTGATCGAGGGCCCTGCGCATCTCTTGGCCGAAGTGATCCGAAGGCAAGCGCGACTGGTGGCGGGCTGGTTGTCCGTCGGTTTCATCCACGGGGTGATGAACACCGACAATACCGCGATTTCGGGCGAAACCATCGACTATGGTCCCTGCGCCTTTATGGATACCTACCATCCGCAGACCGTCTTCAGCTCGATTGATACGCGTGGCCGCTATGCCTATGACAATCAGGCGCATGTAATCGTCTGGAACATGGCGCAATTGGCCACGGCACTGGTGCCCCTGATGCCAGATCAGGCTGAAGCGATCGAAGATTTCACTGCGCTGGTTCATGCCATGCCCGATCAGATCGAAGTTGAATGGCGTCGTGCCTTTGGCCGCAAGATCGGGATTGCCGAGGCCAACGCCCAAGACGCCCCCCTCATCGCCGACCTGCTCGCGCGCATGGCCGAGGGACGGGCAGATTTCACCAATACCTTCCGCGGCCTCATCGACGGCACCGCGCGCGATCAGTTTCTCGACCGCGCCGCCTTTGACACATGGGAGCCGCTCTGGCGCGCCCGCATCGCGCAAGAGGATGACCCCGAGGCCGTGATGCGCGCAGCCAATCCTGCCTTCATCCCGCGCAATCACCGGGTCGAGCACATGATCGAATCCGCCGTCGCAGGCGATTATGCGCCATTTCAGCGACTGCTCCGCGTTTTGGCCCAACCCTATGTGGATCAACCCGAGGCCGACGATCTCAAACGTCCGCCCACCCCGGCAGAGGTCGTCGAGAACACCTTTTGCGGCACATGAAAAAACGCCGGGGCATGCCCCGGCGTTTTTGTCTTATTCAGGCCGCGTTCGACCGCTGACCGCTGCCACCGCCACCCGGCTTGCGCCGACGACCGGCACCGGCACCGGGTTTGCCTTGCGGCTTGCCATGTTGTGCACCGCCACCAAACCCGCCGCCGCCACTGCGACGACGCGGACCGCCGCGCGCCGAGGTGGGCTTGGGCGATTTCGGATCTGGCAACACTTCCCACGGACGGCCAGAGGCAACCGGAATGGTCGTGCCGAGAACCTTCTGGATATCTTTCAACTCGCCCATCTCATCAGGAGCACAGAATGCAATCGCCGCCCCGTCCTTGCCGGCGCGCGCCGTGCGGCCGATCCGGTGGACATAGTTATCAGGCACATTGGGCAACTCATAGTTATAGACGTGTTTCACATCCGGAATATCCAGACCACGCGCCGCTACATCGGTAGCGACCAGAATTTTGACCTGACCATCGCGAAACGCCTTGAGGGCGCGCTCGCGCTGACCTTGGCTCTTGTTGCCATGAATCGTAGCGACAGCGAACCCTGCCTGCTCCAGTCGCTTGGCCAACTTGTCAGACCCGTGCTTGGTGCGGCCAAAGACCAGCGCCAATTCGCTCTTGTGCTTGCCCAACAGCTCGATCAGCAGATCGGGTTTGGACGCTTTGGCGATGAAATGCACCTCTTGCGTGACCTTGTCCGCAGCCTTGCCCGGAGGGCTGACTTGAACCCGCTTGGGGTTCCGCAGATAGCTGCCCGCGAGCTCTTCCATCTGTTTGGGCATGGTGGCAGAAAACATCATGGTCTGGCGCTCAGCGGCCAACAGACCCGCAATGCGGCGCAGCGCATGGATAAAGCCCAGATCGAGCATCTGATCGCCCTCGTCCAGCACCAGAAAACGCGCGGCATCCAGCCGCACGGCACGGCGGTCAATGAGGTCAAGCAAGCGGCCGGGTGTCGCCACCAGAATGTCGATCCCCTGCTCCAACCGCTTAATCTGCGGATTGATCGAGGCACCGCCCACCACAAGCCCGATCTTGATCGGGCTGTCCTTGACCAGCGGCAAGAGCGAGTCGCGGATCTGACCTGCGAGCTCGCGGGTTGGCGCAAGGATCAGGCTGCGGATGGTTTTGGGCGCGGGTTTGCCCGGCTCTTCCATCAGGCGGGTGATCAGCGGTAGGCCAAAGGCCATCGTCTTGCCGGTCCCGGTCTGTGCGAGGCCGAGCACGTCAAACCCGTTGAGCGCATGCGGGATCGCATGGGTCTGAATCGGGGTCGGCTCGGTGATGCCTTCGTTTGCAAGCTTGCGCACGAGGGCCGCAGGCAGGCCCATTTCGTCAAAGAGATTCAAGTCGTATCCTTTCGGGGCGCGAGGACATCCCGCAGCCCATCGCAGACGGTGAATATCACCGCCCGGTCGTCGTGGTTGCACCAACCAGCAGCCAAAGAGCCGAATGCCCCCTGCACTCTGACAGGTGTTTGGCCCCACGCGTGATTTTGGGATCATCCGCGACATTTCATAAGATACGCCCATCTCGGGCAGTGCTGCTCACGCGGCAGGAAACGTCGGTTGAAGCGCATATGGAGCGCGCAGAGGCAGAAGTCAAGCGCAGCATATCGTTTTACCCCGTCTTACCCCGTCATCCTCGGGCTTGACCCGAGGACCTCATGCCCCCGAGATCCTCGGGTCAAGCGACGATGATATTTTCACTTCACCTTACCATCCACACCCCCTTGGGCCAGAATGCATGAAAGGCAAAGGCGAACATCACATCATGCGGCACATCGCGCCCCTGCCCGTCGCGCACCCGCACCGTGCCCACGTCGCGCCCCTTGGCAATGGTGCCGTGATCCAGCGCCGAGGCCTGTCCCGCCTCCCATACGATGCTCACCCCCGCCTCTGTCACGCCACCTTCGGCCCGAACCCGCGTCAGCGGCCAGGCGCGGTCGCCCACCCGCACGACCCGTTCCAGCGGCGAAATGCCATGCGGCGGGTCTTCACCCGTATAGAGAAACGGCCGCGCAGAGGTGTCATAACCCCGGTAGGGATTACGCCCATAGGACCGATTATATGCGGGCTCCTCCATCACCAACCCGTCCGGGTTGCGCGCCCGGAACTGATCCCAGCTTTCCATCCAGCTTGGCATCTGTTTCAGCTTGGTGCCGGTCAGATCGCCGACAATCGCCGCACCGATCGCCTGCTGCCACCAGCTTTCGGTCTCGCGGTCATACATCACCATATCCGAATGCCGCAGCTTGCCCGAAACCCCGAATGTCAGCACCCGCGACGCCGTGCGCCGGTCAAATGTCATGCCCGAATTGCACAAGGGGCAGAATGTGACAGCCACCGGCACGCCCCCCACCGTGTCATTCACGATCTCATGCCACGTGAGGTAACGGATCGGATAGGCGCGCGCCTGCGTGCCGGAGATTTCCAGCGTGATCACTGGCTCTGTCCCGCCAATGCGCCGCTCCGAACTTGCCTTACGATACGTCGGCCCGGTGATGGCCGGGATCCCATCCTTGGGCGGCCCGCCGGACATGATCTCGGACCAATCGCGCACCGTGGTCTTATCGAAATTCGTCTCAGGCCATTCCGCGCGCCACGACCTGGGATCGGCATGAGCCAGCGAGGCAATCAGAATCAGGGATGTCAACAAGGCAAGGAAACGGGGCATCGCGGCTCCTGTCGTGGCGTCGACCACACCCCAAGATGCGAGCCGCAGGGGATTCGGACCAGCCCACCCCACGCGATTGTGACCCCGCGTCAGCCGCGCCGCGCCTCGCTCAGCGCGCGATCCCATAGCCGGTCCCGCATCAACCGGCGAAAGGCGCGCTTTAGCTCCCCACCCGCATCGCGCGTGTAACACCGCCCATGCGTCAGGATGAGCCGCTCCGGCCCCCAATCCAGCATCTGTTCCACCAGATCGCCCACCGCCTTGCGCCCGCCCAAACGCTGCGCCAACCCGATAGGTGGCTTGCCGTCGCTGTCGTCTATTCCGGCCACCCAGATCAGCGGCCGCACCCAGACCGGCAGGGGCGCCGTCTCCACCGCAACAATCAACCGTGACAGAATCGCCGAGCGGCTGGCCTGATGCAGAAAGACCGCCTCGGTCTGCGCTCCCTCCAGGACAAGCGGCTTGATCTGTCGACACCAAGAGGCGGTTTTTACCTCTGTCCCGCGCCACAGTCGCGCACCCGGATAGGCCGCCTGCCAGTCAGGCAGATGCGGCAGGACCGGCGCATGCGGCACGACAATATGAGCCACCTGCCCCCGCGCTGCCAGCCAGTCCCGCACACTCGCGGGCAGCGCCCCCGGCGCATGCACCCAGAGATCGCCTGAGGGCAGGTCTATCACAACGGTGCGCAGCGGCATCGCAACGCCGCTACGCCAAGGTACTGCTCCGCCCGTCAGCCCCCAAACACCTTCGGCCAATGGCGCAGGGGTGATGACGGGACTGTCAGACCCAACAGCCATGCCTACTCGGTCACCGTGACCCGTGCCATCACGTCCGGCTGACCGACAACGGCACCATTCGGCCCATTGCCACGCTTGATCGCATCCACGATCTCCATGCCTTCGGTGACCTGACCAACCACGGTATATTGCCCGTTCAGGAACTCGCCCGCGTCGAACATGATAAAGAACTGGCTGTTGCCGCTGTCAGGGTCTTGGCTGCGCGCCATGCCGACCACACCGCGCAAGAACCGTTCGTTCGAGAATTCAGCCTTGAGATCGGGCCGGTCACTGCCGCCCATGCCGGCACGGCTCATGTCGCCGCCCTCCAGCTTGCCGAACTGAACGTCACCAGTCTGCGCCATGAACCCATCAATCACCCGGTGAAACACGACCCCATCGTAGGCGCCCGCCGTCGCCAGCGCGGTGATTTGCTCGACATGCCCCGGCGCAATATCCTCAAAGAGGTCGATCTTGACGGTGCCATTGGCCTCGCCCGCAATCTCGACTTCCAGCCCGGTCGCCAGCGCCGGACCTGCCAGAAGGCTCAAAACACACGCAAGTTTATACATCAGAGGCCACCTTGACGCTGATCATACAATCGGGATTTGCTGGCGGCTCGCCACGGGTGATGGCATCGACATGCTCCATGCCCGCGATCACACGCCCATAGACCGTGTATTGACCGTTCAGGAAATGGTTGTCGCTGAAATTGATGAAGAACTGGCTATTGGCCGAATTCGGGCTCTGGCTACGCGCCGCCCCCAGCGTGCCGCGATCATGCGGGATCTTGGAAAACTCGGCCTTGAGATCGGGCAGGTCGCTGCCGCCGGTCCCGGCTCTGCGCGGCTGATAGTCGTTTTCCATGTTACCGTGCTGCACATCGCCGGTCTGCGCCATGAACCCGTCGATCACCCGGTGAAAGACCACGTTGTCATACTGCCCGGCGCGGGCCAGTTCCTTCATCCGCTCGCAATGGTCCGGTGCGATAGCGGGCAAGAGTTCTATGGTGACGGTGCCACCCTTCAGCTCCATCAGGATGGTGTTTTCGGGATCCTTGATCTCGGCCATGAGGCTCTCCTTGATAAAATATGCCCCGATACCTAGGCGGTTCCCACGCGATTGCCAAGCGCAGAGGTTGACGCTGGCAAAGACCCGCGCCAATAGAAGCGCGACAAAGTTTCGGGAGGCGTATCGCATGAGCTGGAAAACCCTTGACGACATGGATCTGAACGGCAAGCGCGTTCTGGTGCGGGTCGATATCAACGTGCCAGTCGAGAATGGCCTTGTGACAGACGCCACCCGGATCGACCGCATCGCCCCCACCATCACCGATATTCTCGCCAAGGGCGGGCGGCCCATCCTTCTCGCGCATTTCGGACGGCCCAAGGGCAAGGTCGTGCTCGACATGTCGCTGCGCGTCACCGTTCCGGCTCTTGAGGCCGCCTTGGGCCGCAAGGTGCGGCTGATCGAAACGCTGGAAGGGGCCGAGAACCTCACCGACGAGGCGCTGGCCTCGGATGTGCTGCTCTTGGAAAACATCCGCTTTCACCCCGGTGAAGAGGCCAATGATCCCGCCTTCGCGGCGCGTCTGGCGCAACTGGGCGATGTCTACTGCAACGATGCCTTTTCCGCCGCCCACCGCGCCCACGCCTCGACCGAAGGGCTGGCCCGCCACCTGCCCTCCTGCGCAGGCCGCCTGATGCAGGCCGAATTGCAGGCGCTCGAGGCGGCGCTTGGCACGCCCAAACGCCCCGTCGTGGCCGTCGTCGGTGGGGCCAAGGTCTCGACGAAACTCGACCTTTTGGGCAATCTGGTCGCAAAAGTGGACAGCCTCATCATCGGCGGCGGCATGGCCAATACATTCCTCGCGGCCATGGGGCTCGATGTGGGCAAATCGCTCTGCGAGCATGACATGGCCACCACCGCCCGCGAGATCATGCTCAAGGCGGGCGCTGCGGGCTGCAAGATCCTGCTTCCCGCCGATGTCGTGGTCGCGCGCGACTTCGCTGCCGGTGCCCCGCATGAGGTGGTGGGCGCGCACGCCTGCCCGCCCGACGCCATGATCCTTGATGCCGGCCCTCAGGCCGTGGCGCGCATCATCGCCACGCTCGATGCGGCCAAAACGCTGATCTGGAACGGCCCGCTTGGCGCATTTGAAATAGCACCGTTTGACTCCGCCACCAACGCCGCCGCCTCGCACGCCGCGAGCCTTAGCCGGGCGGGCAAACTCATCTCCGTTGCAGGCGGTGGCGATACCGTGGCCGCGCTCAACAAATCCGGTGCCGCCGAGGATTTCACCTATATCTCGACCGCAGGCGGCGCTTTCCTCGAATGGATGGAAGGCAAGGATCTGCCCGGCGTTGCAGCGCTCAAGGCCTGAGCCTTCTCCTGTTAGCGCCACCACGATTGCAAGGCCCGCGCCCCTCGCCTATGAGGACGCGAAACCGTGTAGTCCTTCAAGGGTGTCCCAAATGAGCAAGACCGAACAGGCCAACAAACTCCGCGCAGGCCAGGGCTTTATCGCCGCCCTCGATCAGTCCGGCGGCTCCACCCCCAAGGCGCTGCGCCTCTACGGGATTGAAGAGAGCGCCTATAGCTCCGAGGCGGAAATGTTCGATCTGGTCCATGCCATGCGCGCGCGCATTGCCCAAGCCCCGGAATTTACCGGAGATAAGGTGCTGGGGGCCATCCTCTTTGAGATGACCATGGACCGCGACATCGGGGGCAAACCCTCCCCCACCTTTCTCTGGCAAGAGCGCGGCGTGGTGCCCTTTCTAAAGGTCGACAAAGGGCTCGCCAATGACACCGATGGCGTCAAGCTGATGAAACCCATGCCCGATCTCGATCCGCTGCTGGAACGCGCAGTCAAGGCGGGCATCTTCGGCACCAAGATGCGCTCGGTCATCGACGCCGCCAATCAAACCGGGATTGAAGCGGTCGTCGCCCAGCAATTCGAGGTTGGACAACAAATCCTCGGTCACGGTCTCGTGCCGATCATCGAACCCGAGGTAACTATCTCCATCGCCGACAAAGCCGAGGCCGAAACCCTCCTGCGCGCCGCCATCATCGCCCAACTTGACCTGCTCCCCAAGGATCAGGAGGTGATGCTCAAACTCACCCTGCCCGAAACGCCGAACCTCTACGAAAGCCTCGTCAATCACCCCCGCGTGCTGCGCGTCGTGGCGCTCTCGGGTGGCTATAGCCGGGAAGAGGCCAACGCGCGTCTGGCCCGGAATGGCGGCGTGATCGCGAGCTTCAGCCGCGCCCTGACCGAAGGTCTCTCGGCGCAGCAATCGGACGCCGAATTCAACGCCACCATCGCGCAATCCATCGACGACATCTACCGCGCCTCCGTCGCGGGTTAAACGCCTGCGCCGTCATCTGGCCGAAAATAACTCGCGGGGGTCTCGGATCTCATACGGGACCGGGGGCAGCGCCCCCACCCCGCTCTCAGCTCTTGGCGCGCTTGGCCTCTGCCACAACCTTTTCCGCCAGATCGCGGGCGATACCAAAGGCCCCCTTGATCCGATCGGTCTCGCCCTTCCAGTCGCGCCGCACGACAATCTTGTTGTCGCGCACCTTGGCCAATCCACGCTCGTCGGCGATGAACTCGACCAGCCCGCGCGGCGAGGCGAATTTGTCGTTGTGAAACTGGATCGTCGCCCCTTTCGGCCCGCCATCGAGCTTGGCAATGCCGGCGCGTTTGCACATCGCCTTGATCCGCACCACCAGCATCAGCATGTTGACCTCGCGCGGCAATTTGCCAAAGCGGTCGATCAACTCGGCGGCAAAGCCTTCCAGCTCCACCTTGGTCTCCAACCCGCTCAGGCGACGATAGAGTCCGAGACGCACATCGAGATCGGGCACATAGGTCTCGGGGATAAGGACCGGCACGCCCAGATTGATTTGCGGCGCCCATTGCTCATCCGCCTCCGACAGCCCCTCCATCTGGCCCGAGCGGATCTTGGCAATCGCCTCTTCCAGCATGGATTGGTAGAGTTCATAGCCGACATCGCGCATCTGCCCGGACTGTTCCTCGCCCAGCAAATTCCCCGCACCGCGAATATCCAGATCCTGCGAGGCCAGCGTAAAGCCTGCCCCCAATGTGTCGAGACTGCCCAGCACCCGCAGCCGCTTTTCCGCACCCGGCGTCAGCGGCACACGCGGCTTGGTCGTCAGATACGCATAGGCGCGCGTCTTGGAGCGGCCCACCCGCCCCCGGATCTGATAGAGCTGGCTCAGCCCGAACATATCCGCGCGGTGGATGATCATCGTGTTGGCGGTCGGAATATCGAGCCCCGATTCGACAATCGTTGTCGCCAGCAGCACATCGTATTTGCCATCGTAAAATGCGTTCATCCGGTCGTCGAGTTCTCCCGCCGCCATCTGACCATGGGCGATGACATATGTGACCTCTGGCACCTGCGTTTTCAGGAAATCCTCGATCTCGGGCAGATCACTGATGCGCGGCACCACATAAAACGATTGCCCGCCCCTATAATGCTCGCGCAAGAGCGCCTCGCGCACGGTCACGCTATCGAACTCGCTCACATAGGTGCGGATTGCCAGACGGTCCACAGGCGGCGTGCCGATGATCGACAGATCCCGCACCCCTGACAGTGACAGTTGCAGCGTGCGCGGAATAGGCGTCGCGGTCAGCGTCAGCACATGCACATCAGAGCGCAGTTGCTTCAACCGCTCCTTATGTGCCACGCCAAAGCGCTGTTCCTCGTCGATGATCAGCAACCCGAGGTTCTTGAACCTGATCCCCTTGGCCAAGAGGGCATGCGTGCCCACGACAATGTCCGCCTCACCGCGCGACATCGCATCGCGGGTCTTGGCGGCATCACTGGCCGAGACAAACCGCGACAAGGGGCGAACATTGACCGGAAACCCCCGAAAGCGCGACGCAAACTCTTGATAATGTTGCCGGGCAAGCAATGTGGTGGGGGCGATCACCGCCACCTGTAGACCCGTCATCGCAGCGGCAAACGCCGCGCGCATCGCCACCTCGGTCTTGCCAAATCCGACATCACCACAAATCAACCGATCCATCGGAGAGCCAGAGCCGAGATCACTCAACACATCCTCAATGGCGTGCAACTGATCGTCGGTTTCCTGATAGGGAAAGCGCGCGGCAAAGGCCTCCCAGGCGTGGTGTTCCGGCTCGATCACCGGCGCCCGCCGCAGCGCCCGTTCGGCTGCCACCCGGATCAGGCGGTCCGCCATCTCGCGGATACGTTCCTTGAGCCGCGCCTTCTTGGCTTGCCACGCCCCGCCGCCCAGACGGTCCAGAAGCCCCTCTTCATGCCCATATTTTGACAGCAGTTCGATATTCTCGACCGGCAGGTAGAGCTTGGAGCTTTCGGCATATTCCAGCACAAGGCATTCATGCGCCGCCCCGGCGGCCGTCACCACCTCTAGCCCCAGATAGCGGCCAATGCCGTGGTCCACATGCACCACCAGATCGCCGATGCTCAGGCTCTGCGCTTCGGTCAGGAAATTCTCGGCCCGCCGCCGGCGCGGCGCACGGATCAACCGCTCACCCAGCACATCCTGTTCGGCGATCACCGTCAGGTCCGGCGCCTCAAATCCGTTCTCCAGCGGCCAGACCGCCAGATGAAGCCCATGCTTGCCGACACCTTTGGCCGTGCTGACACTCACCGCGCCAATCAACCCTTCGTCCTCAAGCAGACCCTCAAGTCTTTCGCGCGCGCCTGCGGAATACGAGGCCACCAGCACCGGACCTCGTTCAAGTTTTGCGTGAATATGATCCTTCAGGGTACTGAAAAGGTTTATATTTTCCTGCTGTCGTTCAGGTGCAAAGTTGCGCCCGATCCGCCCGCCTGCGTCGAGCACGCCCAAGCCTGTCGCCTGCGGCAAGGCTGCAAACTGCAAGACACGCCGGTCAGCCACCGCCGCGCTCCAGGCTGCATCGTCAAAATAGAGCAAACCCGGCTGCACCGGCTTGTAGACGGTATCGCCCCGCGATTTCTGGCTCAGCGCCAGATGCCGCGTCTCGTATTGATCCGCGATACTGTCCCAACGCGCCAGACGCTGCGGTGTGACCTGCTCATCCAGCGTGATCGTGGCCGCTGGCAGATACTCAAACAGCCCCTCCAGCCGCTCATGAAAGAACGGCAACCAATGCTCGACACCCGCGTGTTTGCGCCCCGCACTCACCGCCTCGTAAAGCGGATCATCGGTGCCCGCCGCGCCAAACTCGATCCGGTAATTCTGACGAAAGCGGCGGATCGCCTCCTCGTCCAGAATGACCTCCGACACGGGCGCCAACTCCACCCGGCTCAACTTTTCAGTCGTGCGCTGTGTGGCCGGATCAAACCGGCGAATCCCATCCAGCACATCGCCGAACAGATCAAGCCGCACCGGCCCGCCCTCGCCCGGAGGGTAGATGTCGATGATCCCGCCGCGCAGCGCGTAATCGCCAGGTTCCGTCACCGTGGGTGCCTGCGTAAACCCCATCCGCACCAGAAAATCGCGCAAGGCCTTGTCGTCGATCCGCTCACCCACCGCCGCGACAAAAGCCGCATCGCGCAGCACGTCTCGGGCAGGCACCCGCTGCGACGCGGCATTGAGCGTGGTCAACAGCACAAATTGCGACGGCCCGCCATGCACCAGCCCCGCCAGCGTCGCCATCCGCGTAGCCGAAATATCGGCATTGGGCGATACCCGGTCATAGGGCAGGCAGTCCCAGCCCGGAAAGGTCATCACCGGCATATCAGGCGCAAAGAATCGCAAGGCCGCCTGCATCGCCGCCATCCGCTTGTCATCGCGCGCGATGTGCAGGACCGGCGCACCGGCCTTGGCCACTTCAGCCAGGATCAGCCGCGCGTCAAAGCCTTCGGGCGCGCCGCCCACGGTGATATGCTGCGCTTTGGTCATGGTGTTCCTGTTCCTTGCGCTCGGTCAGCAGGCGGTGCATGCGCCCAAACGACGAGCGGCTTCATCCCAGAATATTGGCATTCATGTTCTGATACATGCCCCACATCGCAGTCACGAATATCGAGAACATGCCAATCAACTGGATGAAAAAGCGATGCGTCTGCAACCGTTTGATCAAGGCCTCGCCATTAAGGTCCCGAACAGTGATGCGTTGTGCCACCCACACAGACAGAACACCGACAATCAAGAGCGGAAAGCCAAGCAAAAATAGGGCTTGGGCGAATTCGTTGTGATACACAAACCCCAAAAGCATCAGCATCGTCATCAGGAATGCGGTGATGCCAACCATCAATAAACCCGATTCCCGCGCGACATAGAGGATGCGGTTGATATTGATCCGTACCATATCTTCGAAATCCGTTATCGCCTGCGCACTCCGGCCCTTGCGGGCCCGAATGGCCATGTCCCATGGCACGCCTAATACCCAATGGCTGGCCGAGGACCACGTCACAGCCAAAGCGATCCAATACCAAAGGTTGCTAAAGGACCGCATGTCAATCAATTCGAAAACAGTGTCGTACCAGTCCAAGGCCGGTCCCCTCTCGCCGTATCATCGCTTCTCTTAGCGCCGGTGCGCGGCAATTCCTACCCTTGAGATGCGTGAATTTCCATGCCACTCAGTGAGGGTTGACCCAGCCAGAAAGACCGCCCATGCGCCCGACCCAAGCTGCCTTTCCCGCCACCCGCCTGCGCCGCACCCGTGCGACCCCCAGCATCCGCGCCTTGGTGGCGGAAAACACGCTCTCGGTCGGTGATCTCATATGGCCAGTATTCGTGCGCGATGGCGAAGGCATCGAGGAACCGGTTCCCTCCATGCCCGGCGTGATGCGCCGCTCCATCGACCGCGTGGTCGAGGCCGCCCAAGAGGCCGCTGACCTCGGTATACCGGCCATTTGCCTTTTTCCTTACACATCAGCCGAAAACCGCACCGCCGATTGCGCAGAGGCCTGGAATCCCGAAAACCTGAGCAATCGTGCCACGCGCGCGATCAAGGCGGCGGTGCCAGACCTCTCGGTGATGACCGATGTGGCCCTCGATCCCTATTCGGACACCGGCCACGACGGCTTTGTCGTGGATGGCGAGATCGTCAATGACACCACGGTCGAGGCTCTGGTCAAACAGGCGCTGTCTCAGGCCAAGGCGGGCGTCGACATCATCGGCCCGTCGGATATGATGGACGGACGCGTCGGGGCCATTCGCACAGCGCTTGAGGCGCATGGTCACCATAATGTGATGATCATGTCCTACGCCGCCAAATACGCGAGCGCCTTCTACGGCCCGTTCCGCGATGCCGTGGGGGCCGCAAATGCCCTCAAGGGCGACAAGAAAACCTATCAGATGAACCCGGCCAACACCGACGAGGCGCTGCGCCTCATCGAGCGTGACCTGCGTGAGGGCGCGGATATGGTGATGGTCAAGCCGGGCATGCCCTATCTCGACATCTGTCGACGGGCCAAAGAAACCTTTGGCGCGCCCACTTTTGCCTATCAGGTATCGGGCGAATACGCGATGATAATGGCTGCCGCTCAGAACGGCTGGATCGACCGCGAACGTGCCATGCTCGAGAGCCTGATGTGCTTCAAACGCGCAGGGTGCGACGGGGTCTTGACCTATTTTGCACCGGCGGTGGCCCGTATCTTGTCAAATGGCTGACCTGAGCGCGCAGTATCCCGCGCATGAACGCAATCTATGGTGACATAAGACCACCTTACCCCTATAATCGGTGCCAGACCGGTATGTTACAAAAGACCGGCACCCTGAGGCAACAAACAGGCAAACCCATGAGCATTCTCTCAAGACGGACTTTTACCTTGGGCCTGATGGCCGGCACGCCGCTGCTTGCGGCCTGTGGCAACGGCGTTGGCAGCACCGGCGCCTCGACGATTGATGCGCGGGTGGATTCCACCCTCACCCACATGTATGCGCAATACCCCGGCACCCGCGCGCTTGCTGATAAATCCAATGGCATGCTGATCATGCCCTTGATGACAGAGGCGGGTCTGATCGTCGGCGGCGGCTTTGGCCGTGGCGCGCTCCGGATCAACAACATCACGGTCGATTACTACTCGGCGACCAAAGGCAGCATCGGTCTTCAGATCGGGGCACAGCAATTCGCGCATGTGTTGTTCTTCATGACCGAAGGCGCATTGGAACAGTTCCGCCGCTCGTCGGGTTGGGCTGCGGGCGCGGACGTGGAATATGTCTTCAACGACAGGGGCGAAAACATGCGCGCCGAAACCACAACCTCGACCAGCCCGGTTGTAGCCGTGGTCTTTGGACAGGCCGGCGCTCTGGCCGGTGCATCGCTCGAAGGCATGAAATACACCCGCATCATCCCCTAACCGGATCGCATACTGACGTCGCAAAGCCACAAGGCTTGTGCGGCGTCAGAGCGGCCAGACGATCAGCAAGAGCGGCAAGCTGATCGCCACGACCAGAATTTCCAACGGCAATCCCAATTTCCAGTAATCGCCAAAGCGAAATCCGCCGGGGCCAAGGATCAGCGTGTTGTTCTGATGCCCGATGGGCGTCAGAAACGCACAAGACGCCCCAATGGCCACCGCCATCAGGAAACTGTCCGGGCTGACGCCAAGCGACGCGGAAATCCCAAGTGCGATCGGACACATCACCGCGGCGGTCGCGGCGTTGTTCATCACATCAGACAGGAACATCGTGGTGATCAGGATCACCGCCAGGGCCGCTATGGCCTGTCCCTGCGCGACGTGGGTCACCAAAAACTCCGCCAGCAAATTTGCGGCTCCCGTGCTCTGCATCGCGCCCGCCACGGGGATGAGCGCGGCCAGCAACACGATCACGGGCCAGTCAATCGCCGTATAGACCTGACGGGGCGGCACTGTGCGAAACAACATCGAGGCCAGAACGCCCAGCGCGAAACTGGCCGCCGCAGGCAGAACGCCAAAGGTCACCAGCACAACCGCCACGCCCATGATGCCCGCCGCCGTGATCGCCATCCGTCGGCTTGGCAGGCGCAACTCCCGCTCGCCCAACGGCACACAGCCCGTGTCATGGATGAATTCCGACAAGGATTCGGCCGGTCCCTGCATCAACAGAAGATCTCCCGATTTCAGCTTGATCGAGCGCAGGCGCGCGCGCGGTGCCTGCCCCCCGCGCGCCACCGCCAAAAGATTGAGCCCGTACCGCGTGCGCAGATGCAGATCGCTGGCAGACATCCCGACAATCGACGCTGACGGCAGCACCGCCAATTCGCGCAACACCGTGTCGCGCTCATCCATTGAACCGGGGTCTTCGGCCGCCTCCGCGTCGGTTTTGGTCTCTGCCTCCTCGGTCTTTGGCGCCTTGGCTTTCTTGATGTCCGCCTCCAAGGTCAGATCGAACACCGAAAGCGTTTCCGCCAAGGCCTCGACATCGGCCTCCAGCACGAGAACATCATCTTCCCTGATAATCCGCCCACCATGCGGGGCAAGCAAGCGTACATCGTTGCGCACCAATGCCACGATCTGCGCGTCCGAACTTTCGACGTCGCGCTCAAAGGCCCGCAGCGTCAGACCGATTGCCTTGCTCTTCTCACCCACCCGCACCTCGGTCGTATAGGCACCTGCGTCGAATTCCGACGCCCGCGCAGAGGTGCGCCGGGGCACCAACCGCCAGCCAATAGCGGCAATCGCCGCGATCCCGAGCACGGCCACAGTCACACCAACCGGCGCGAAATCGAACATACCAAAGGGCCCACGCCCGGCCGCATCACGAAACCCGGAAACGATGAGGTTGGGTGGCGTGCCGACCAGCGTCATCATGCCCCCCAAAATCGTGCCAAAGGCCAAGGGCATCAACACCAGTCCCGGCGGCAACTCCAACCGCTTGGCCAGTTGCATCGCCACCGGCATCAGGAGCGCCATCGCGCCCACATTGTTCATAAATCCCGAGAGCGCCGCACCGAGACCCAGCAATGCAATCATACTGACAAATCGTCCGGCCTGACGCGGCAGCACCGCGCGGGTCAAGGCATCTACCGCGCCGGTGTTCTGCAATCCTTGGCTCAGCACCAGCACACAGGCAACGGTGATCACCGCCGGATGCCCGAACCCGACGAACGCGTCGGCGGCTGGCACCAGCCCTGTGACCACACAGGCCATCAAGGACGACAGCGCCACCACATCATGCCGCAGCCGCCCCCAGAGAAACAGTCCCATAGTCAGCGCGAGCACGCCGAGGATCATCATTTGCGGGGCAGTCATCAGGCTATCCTCTGCATCAGAAACGACGACCCTCGACAAAATCACGGGCAGGCGCGCGCTTCAAGCGCTACCCACCTTCAATGCAGCGTGAATTCGCCCACGACATTGCGCCACTCACCGGGGGCAATCAGCTTGCGATGCGTGAAACGCACCGAATGCAGCGGCCCCTCGATCTCTCGCTGCCAGAATTCGATGAACTCGAACAGTCGCGGATGGTCCGGTGCCAGATCATAGTCCTGCCAGACATAGCTGTTCAGCACATTCCGGTAATCGGGCATCCGGTAAAAGAACTCCGCCGTGGTTAGCCCATATCCTTTCAGCATCAATTCGGTTTCGGAAGTTGGCATTTTCTGCTCCTGTCACTACCTCATAGGACCATGATGCCTGAATGAAATTACTTTTCAATTAAAACAGTATGTTAGCACTCTACCTGCCCGGCTGACACATGCTGTGGCCCTGCGCCATTGCACCCCATATCCTGCCTCTGATATAGTCCGCTCAACAAGATATAGCGCCAGATCACAGGACGGTACAAAACGTGAGCGATACGCCTCAACCCCCTGAAAACATGGATGAAACCCCACCAGAACGGCCCAGCTACAGCGGCCCATCGGTGTCCATCACCCATGAGATGAAAACATCCTACCTCGATTACGCCATGAGCGTGATCGTCAGCCGCGCGATTCCTGACCTGCGCGACGGCCTGAAACCGGTGCATCGGCGCATTCTCTATGCCATGCATGAGGGCGGCAATACCCACGACAAACCCTATCGCAAATCCGCCCGCGCAGTGGGTGACGTGATGGGCAAATATCACCCGCATGGCGATTCAGCGATCTATGACGCGCTTGTGCGCATGGCGCAGGATTTCTCGATGTCCCTGCCCCTCCTTGATGGTCAGGGCAATTTCGGCTCTATGGACGGCGATAACGCGGCCGCCATGCGCTATACCGAAGTGCGGATGGACAAACCGGCGGCCTATCTGCTGGCCGATATCGAAAAAGACACCGTCAACTTTCAGGACAATTACGACGGCAAAGACCGCGAGCCCACCGTCCTGCCCGCGCGCTTTCCCAATATGCTGGTCAATGGTGCGGGCGGTATCGCCGTGGGCATGGCCACCAATATCCCGCCGCACAATCTGGGCGAGGTCGTGGATGCCACGCTGGCACTGATCGAAAATCCCGATCTCGAGAGCGAAGACCTGATCCAGTATATTCCCGGCCCCGATTTCCCCACCGGCGGCCTGATGCTGGGCCGCTCCGGCGCGCGCAAGGCCTATCTCGAGGGACGCGGCTCTGTCATCATTCGCGCCAAGACCCGCGTCGAGGAGATCCGCAAAGACCGCTACGCCATCATCATCGACGAGATCCCCTATCAGGTGAACAAGGCCACGATGATCGAACGCATCGCCGAAGCCGCCCGCGAAAAGCGGATCGAAGGCATCTCGCATGTGCAGGACGAGTCTGACCGCAACGGCGTGCGCGTGGTGATCGAACTCAAGCGTGACGCAACCGCCGAGGTGGTGCTGAACCAGTTGTTCCGCTTCACCCCGATGCAGACCTATTTCGGCTGCAACATGCTGGCCCTCAACGGCGGCAAACCCGAACAACTGACGCTGCACCGCTTCCTGTCCCTCTTCATCGTGTTCCGCGAAGAAGTGGTCGCACGCCGCACCGCCTTTGAGTTGCGCCGCGCTCGCGAACGCGCGCATGTTCTCTGCGGTCTGGCGGTGGCTGTGTCCAACGTTGATGAGGTCGTGGCCACGATCCGCGCCTCCGCCGACGCCGCCGAGGCCCGGCTCAAGCTGATGGAACGCCGCTGGCCTGCAAGAGAAATCCTGCCCTATATCGCGCTCATCGACGATCCCAGCCACCCGGCCAATGAGGACGGCACCTATAATCTGTCCGAGGTTCAGGCCCGCGCCATTCTCGACCTGCGCCTGCAACGCCTGACGCAACTTGGCGTCAAGGAAGTCACCGACGAGCTGCAAGACCTCGCCGGCAAGATCAAGGAATACCTCGCCATCCTCGCCAGCCGCGAACGGATCATGCAGATCATCTCGGACGAACTGCGCGAGGTGCGCGACCTCTTTGCCGTGCCGCGCCGCACCCAGATTGTCGACTGGTCCGGCGATATGGAGGACGAAGACCTCATCGAGCGCGAGGATATGGTCGTGACCGTCACCAGCGGCGGCTATATCAAACGCACGGCCCTTGCCGATTTCCGCGCTCAAAAACGCGGCGGCAAAGGACTGTCGGGCATGGCCACCAAGGATGAAGACGTGGTCACCACCCTCTTTGTCGCCAATACCCACACGCAGCTTCTGTTCTTCACCACCGGCGGTATGGTTTACAAGCTCAAGACATGGCGTTTGCCACTCGGGGGCCGGACCTCCAAGGGTAAGGCCATCGTTAATATCCTGCCGATTCCCACAGGCGTTTCCATCGCCGCAATCATGCCGGTGGACCGCCCCGAGGAAGATTGGGAAGATTTGCAGATCGTCTTTGCCACCTCGGCAGGCGACGTGCGCCGCAATGCGCTCTCGGATTTCACCAATGTCATGCGCAATGGCAAGATCGCGATGGACCTGCCCGAGGGCGTGGAACTGGTCAACGCGCGCATCTGCGGCCCCGAGGATGACGTCATGCTCGTGACCGATTCCGGCCGCGCCATCCGCTTCCCAACGACCGAGGTGCGGGTCTTCAAGGGCCGCAAATCCACCGGCGTGCGCGGCATCCGCCTGCTGGGCAATGACCGCGTCGTGTCGATGTCGGTGATCAGCCATTTCGACGCCTCCGCTGACGAGCGCGCTGCCTATCTCAAGATGCGCCGCCAACTGGCAGGCGCGGATGAGGACGCAGCCGCCGATGACGAAGGCAACGCCGATGCCGCCATCAGCCCCGAGCGCTTCGAGGAAATGCAATTGGCTGAAAACCTGATCCTGACCATCACCGCCAAAGGCACGGGCAAGCTCAGCTCCAGCCATGACTACCCGGTGCGCGGGCGCGGTGGCATGGGCGTGCAGGCGATGGACAAGGGCATGCGCGGTGGCACAGTCGTCGCCTCCTTCCCCGTGACGCTCGAGGATCAGATCATGCTCGCGACCTCCAAGGGTCAGTCGATCCGCGTGCCTGTCATGGGCATTTCCTTCCGCTCGCGCAGCGCGGGCGGGGTCAAAGTGTTCAACACCGGCACCGGAGAAGAGGTCGTTTCGGTCGCTTGGATCGCCGAACAGGCCGATGAGGACGAAACTGCCGAGGGTTGACTTTAACCCTCGGCGCGACCTTTAATCGTGCATCATCATGATTTGGCCCAATTCTTGCAACATTTGCCATGAATAGAAGGCCGCCCATGTGCGGCTTGTTTGTGCGAGTAAAGACCAGTTCCTCTTCCCTGACCGAGCGGATGCTGCATATGACCAGAAACTTTCGCTACCGAATTGGTCCAACCGGACTGAACTTGATGCGCATCGTGATGGGGTCCTACTTCATGGCCCTCGCGCTCGGGTTCGTGACAGGCTTTGACGTCGGGGCGCTCTTCTCCTTTGTCCTGCCTCAGAGCGTCGCACGTTTCGTCGGTTCGATTGCCCTGCTCTGCCTCAGCATCAGCTTTATGGCAGGATTTCAACTGCGCCGTATCGCCCGCACCCTTGTCGCCCTGATCCTGTTCTCGAGCCTGACTGAGAACTTTTGGCTGTTGACGCCTGAGAACCTCTCGGGTTTTTGGCGGGACTTGGCGCTCGCGGCGGGGGTATTCCTCAGCTACGCCTCGCTGGGACGCCGGGAATTGCGCCGGGCCTCGATCTTCGTCCAGCGTGCGCGCGTGCGCCGCGTATTTGTACGAAAGGCGATCGAACCCCACCGCATAAGCCCGCTCCTGACACGCAAGAGACCGATCCAAAAGGAAATCCGGAACGCACTCGCCGTCACCTCAGGTCCGAACCGCTCCAAAACAGCCGAGGACGAACCAGAAGTCGAGAATATCTTCGCCAATCTGTGACGGCCGCTCGGGACTTAACTCGGTCTAAACCTATCCCGTGCAAACTCGGCAGGGTGCCACAGGATGCCGGGATACCTGCCGATGAACCTCTATTGCTGCATGATTGACCTCAAACAGGATGCCAAGGCGTTGGGCTTTGCCGCCGCGCTTGAGGCTTGGATGACCCATCTTCACACCCACGGAACCATTGGACGTTGGCGCCTCTGCCGTCGCAAGCTGAACCTTGCGGCCGATGCCTTTGGTGATTTCCTGCTCGAGATAGAGGTTGCCGATCTCGCCCAACTGGACCGCGCCTTTCGGCTCACCGGCGCACAGGACGAGACAACGACAGTGTTGCATGAGCGTGTCCATGCCCAGATTGCTCAGGCCCGTTTTGCCCTCTACCGCCCGTTTCCAGACGCAGAGCGCGCTGAACGCATGTCACTTGTCTAAAGCGGCAGGCTCGTCACCCGACGGGATCGCGCCTGCCGAGTGGCCTCGTCGGGCTTAAGATACCTCAGGGGCATGGGGGCAGCACCCCCATCATCCCACAGGCCATTCTGGCGTGACGGTGCGGTTAGTTCGCCAGATTGTTCGCGGTCGCGCCGAAACCAACGATCGTTCCAAACAGACCAAGTATGGTCTGCACCCGCGTGACCGGCGATTCGGTTGCAAGCAGCGTGTCACCGGGATTGATCTGGAATTGCCGCGCGGCAAACAGACCATCAGCATTGGTCAGATCCAGCGAAAAAATGACCTGAGGCATGTCCGGACCTGGCTTGTCGGGGTTGAGATGCCGCCGGTCATATTCCCGCAGCACCAGCAATCCTTTGGGATCGGCACGCGCCGCACTCAACCCGCCCATGGACGATACGGCCTCCATCGCGGTTATGGTTTCCTCCTCGAAGGGAATCACCTTCTGGCTGCCCGCAGCACCCAACACGTTAAAGCTGCGGTCATCTTCGGTCACGACGATCTGATCGCCCCCGCGCACCAGCGCGTTGCGACCGGGATCGGCAAACAGCGTCTCCGCACGGGTTTCATAGACCTCAGAGCCACGTTGCAACACGACCAGAGGATTCTTCATCGCCGGAGACACGCCGCCAGCCTGCGCCAGCACGCTCATGACCCGCGTATTGCGCGACTCCAGCGGATAGTTTCCGGGGGCCGCAACACCGCCCACCACGTCGACCGCATTGTTGCGCCCCGGCGTGACGCTCAACTGCACCTGCGCCGAGGGCGCAATCTCGAGCATGCGCGTTTGCAACGTCTCACGCGCGTCGGATTCTGTCATTCCGCGCACATTAATCTCACCGAGATAGGGCATGAACACCGATCCAGACGGCGACACCGTCATTGGAGGAACGGCCGTCGATCGCGACTCCTGACTGGCCAACAGGGAATTTTCCTGATTGTCCCAGATCACGATTTGAAGCGTATCCCCGGTTTGAATGATCGAGGAATCAGGGCCACGGCTTGCCGATAACCAACGGTAATGCCCCTTCCATCCGGACGCAGGCCACAACGCGAGGGCAGGCGTGGACCGGCGCGTGACCTCCACCACCTGGAACGTGGGGGATTTTGTGTCACGTTCGGCGAGAACCTCACTTTGCAGGGCGGCACCCCGAGGCAAACTGCACGACGCCAGAGCGGCAAACATGAGAACCCCAAGGAAAATCCTGATTGTGCGCGTCACTCTCCGACTCCCCCGTCTGTTTGGCATTGCATCGGTTCCTACCCCGCACACGGCGTGCTAGACAATCGGAATCTGACCTTTAGCAACAGGCAGCGCTGCATCTTGACCGAAACGCACTTAGGACCATCTCTGCTCGTGACCGGCGCATCAGGCCGAATTGCCGGATTCTTGCGGGCCGCGTGGCGCGATCTTGACGCCCCACGGATTGTCTGGCTGTCGCGCCGCAAGCCCGCTGATATTCTTTGGTCCCCCGGGGCTCGTCTCTCAACTTTGCCCGATTGCGATACCGTCATTGCGCTTTGGGGCCGAGTGTCCGGCGCGCCAGAGGATCTTTCAGCCAACATCGACCTCGTCCGCCACAGCGCCGATCTGGCCGCAGCCTGCGGCGCGCGGCGCGTGCTGCACTTCTCCTCCGCCGCAGTCTACGGCCCTGGCCACGCGCTGCACGAAACCGATAGACCGGCGCCCGCCAATGCCTATGGCCATTCCAAACTGGCAATGGAAGACGCGGTGCGTGCCTTGCCCACCGGCCCCACGCGGCACTGCTGCCTGCGGCTTGCGAATGTTGTGGGGGCCGACAGCCTTGCCCCCGCCCTGCGGCTGCATGACAGCCCGGTCCGGCTTGACCGCTTTGCCGATGGCACCGGCCCCTGCCGCAGCTATATCGCTCCGGGCGATCTGGCCAAGGTCTTGAGGGCGCTCGCAAGCGTGCCGCCAGATCAGCTTCCTGATACGCTCAATGTCACATCGCCCACGCCTGTAACCATGCAGGCTCTGGCCGAGGCAGCCGGGCGTCCCGTGATCTGGCAAGACGCCCCGGAAACCGCCGTGCAGACCGTAAGCCTCGACGGCACCCGACTTGCCGGTTTGATCCCGTTTCTATATCTCAGAGATACAGCCCAACAGATGATCGACGACTGGCACACTCTGGAGACCGCACCATGACCCCAGCCAAGAGGGCCTTCGACATTGGATTTGCGCTTTTGCTGATCCTGCTGCTGGCTCCGGTCATCCTCGTCGTTGCCCTCCTCATCGCCCTGATCGACGGCCGCCCCGTGTTGTACTTGTCCGAGCGGATGCGGACACCGGATACACCGTTTTGCCTTTGGAAATTCCGCACCATGCGGGTGGTCGAGAACGACGCGGGCGTCTCGTCCGGCTACAAGCAGCATCGTGTCACCGCCTTGGGCAGACGCCTTCGCGCCTACCGCCTCGATGAATTGCCACAGCTTCTCAATGTGCTGCGCGGAGACATGAGCTTTGTCGGACCGCGCCCCCCCCTGCGCTGCTATGTCGAGGCCTGCCCCGACCTCTACGCCAAGGTGCTCGAGAAACGCCCCGGTGTGACCGGACTCGCGACGCTGGTCTACCACCGAACCGAAGAAAAGCTGCTCTCCGCCTGCACCAGCCACGAGACCGGAGAAACCACCTATGTGACCCGTTGCATTCCCCGCAAGGCAAGGCTGGATCTGATTTGGTCGCGCCACCAGAGCCTGTGCTACGACCTGCGTTTAATCTGCCAAACCGTGATTCGTGTCTTTTACCGTCGCAGGGCACGCCGCCTCGAACGCGGTTGATTTCAAAGGATTCGTCACGCCTCTTGCACATATGTTACGCGAATCGGCTAAAACTTGCTCAGTTTCGGGGTCCACACCTGTAACAAGCCAGTGATTGGGATTTGTATTACTGCGCCAAGCGCCTAAAACGAAAAAGCCGAATAGTGGGGGTAAGCGCAGTGCTCTATCGAACTGTCACGACGCTGAAACAAGGTCAGAAGCAGACGTTCTTTCTGACGCTCGATATGCTGATCGTGGCTATCTCGTACCTCGCCGCGCGTGTTCTCCTCCTCGGACCGTCCTCTCTCGCGGCAGCGGGAGATGCAGTTCTGAGCGAACTTCTGGTGATGATGTGCACCGCCGCCGCGGTGGCAACCTATTTCGGGCTGCACAAGGTCAAGCTGAAATCCTACGAAATGCAAGGCATGCTCAACTCGGGTTGGGTGGCACTTGCCATGACGGCAAGCGGCGTCGCCGGTTCGCTTCTTCCGGGCAGCGCGGCGGCCCCGGCCACGGTCTATGTCGTCAGCGGCATGATGTTTCTCATCCTGTCCGTCACCGCGCGCCTCGTGCTGCGCATGGTCCTGCTGCGCATCTACCGCAATGGCAATCGCCGTCTGCGGGTGCTGATCTATGGGGCCGGTCAAACCGGACAACAACTCGCCAGCGCATTGGCGACGGATGACGAAGTCTTGCCAATGGCCTTCGTTGACGACGAACCGCGCCTGCAATCCCTGACCATTGCGGGACTCAAGGTGTTCAAATCGTCCGATCTGCCGGATCTCATCAAACGCTACGACATTCAGCGCGTCATCCTCGCCATGCCAAGCGCCCCCCCGGCCAAACGCGCCGTGCTCTCGCGCCGCATCGCAGACCATGGCTGCGAGGTCCACGCTCTGCCCTCCTTTGCGGATCTGATCTCCAACGACGTCCGCACCCTCTACAAGAGCCGCCCGGTTGACATCAACGATCTCCTCGGCCGCGACGGGCTGGACGACAAACTTCCCGGCTCACGTGACAGCTACAAGGGGCGCTGCGTGCTCGTCACCGGTGCCGGTGGCTCGATCGGCTCGGAACTCTGCCGCCAAGTGATCGCCTACGAGCCCGGCCATCTGATCCTCTTTGATCACAGCGAACACGCCCTCTTCGAGATCGACCGCGAATTGCGCAGCCTCGCACCTCTGATGCGGATCACCCCCATACTTGGCTCGGTTTGCGAGAAATCGGTGGTCAATGTCCTGATGCGCGCGCGCAAGGTCGAGATTGTGCTGCACGCCGCCGCCTACAAACACGTGCCCATGGTCGAAGCGAACGCGATTGAAGGCATGCGCAACAATGTGATCGGCACACGGATCGTGGCCCATGCCGCACGCGACGCCGGCGTCGAACGCTTTATCCTCGTCTCGACAGACAAGGCCGTGCGCCCCGTCAGCGTGATGGGCGCCTCCAAGCGCTTTGCCGAAATGATCGTGCAGGATCTGGCAACCCGGAGCAAAACCACCCGCTTCTCCATGGTGCGTTTTGGCAATGTGTTGGGTTCTTCAGGCTCTGTCATCCCGCTCTTTGCGGAACAAATTGCGCGCGGCGGGCCTGTGACGCTGACCCACGCCGACGTCACCCGCTATTTCATGACCATCCCCGAGGCGGCGCGCTTGGTTCTATTGGCCGGCTCTTTTGCCCGCGGTGGCGATGTCTTTGTGCTCGACATGGGCAAACCCATCGCCGTGCGCGACGTGGCCCGCAAGATGATCGAAGGCTCGGGTCTCACGGTACGTGACACGCTAAATCCACACGGAGACATCGAGATCCGCATCACCGGCCTGCGCCCCGGTGAAAAGCTTTATGAGGAACTGCTAATCGGTTCCGACATGCTAACCACGCCACACCCCAAGATCCTGCGCGCCCAAGAAGGCCATCTGTCGGAAATCGAACTCGCCAAGGCACTCAAATCCCTGTCCGAGGCAATCGAGACCCGCGACGTGGCGCTCCTGCGCAGCGTGCTCGCGCAGTGGATCGAACAGATCGAAGACCACCCCGAAGCCAGCGTCAATCAGTAGACGTCACCCGGCGAGCGCACCAAACTTACCCTCCAGATAGGCCAAGAGCGGCTCTGCCCGCGGTGCTGCCCCACAGGCACGCGCAATGACTTCCGCCGGCTCGTATAGCCCGCCATGCTGCTGCACAGCGTCGCGCAGCCACGCCGTTGCCTCTTGCAGGTCACCTTGCGCCAATTGCGCATCGAGCCCCGGCACGGCGTCGCGCAACGCGGCATGCAGGCACCCTGCATAGACATTGCCCAGACTATAGGTCGGGAAATACCCGAACAGACCCACCGACCAATGCACATCCTGCAACACGCCGTTGGACGCGCGATCCACCGGCGTGCCGAAATCAGCGGCAAAGCGATCATTCCACGCCGCCTCAAGATCGGTCACGGCCAAATCCCCGGTCATCAACGCCCGCTCCAGATCATAGCGCAGCATCACATGCAGATTGTATTGCACCTCATCTGCCTCGGTCCGGATATAGCCACGATGCACCCGGTTCACAGCGCGGTAAAAGCCATCCTCATCGGCAATTCCGAACGCGCCAAAGGCATCGCGCATCTGCCCATAGAGCCAGCCACAGAAGGCCCGGCTGCGCCCCAACTGGTTCTCGTAAATCCGGCTCTGGCTCTCATGCACCCCCATCGACACACCCTGCCCCAAGGGCGTCAGGCGATAGGCGGGATCAATCCCCTGCTCGTAACAGGCATGTCCGACCTCGTGGATGGTGGAATAGAAACAGTTGAACGGGTCCACCTCGCTCACCCGCGTGGTGATCCGCACATCGTCGCCGCTGCCGGAACTGAACGGATGCACCGCCAGATCCAGCCGCCCCCGGCTCAGGTCATAGCCGAACACCTGCGCCAGCTTCTGCGACAACGCCAGTTGCGCGGCACGGTCAAATCTGCCCTCGAGCTTGGGCCACGCCACCTCCAGCGCCGCCGCGCGCAGCGCCACCAGACGCGGCCGCATTTCAGCAAACATCGCATCGAGCTTTGCGGCACCCATGCCCGGCTCGTAATCCTCCAGCAGCGCATCATAGAGCGCGCCACCCGCTGACAGGGCCGCCGCTTCCTCGCGCTTGAGCCGCACCACCTCGGACAGAATCGGCGCAAAGGCGGCAAAGTCATCCGCCGCCCGAGCCTCGGCCCATTGCCCCTGCGCCCGGCTCGTCAGCCGCGCCAGCGCCACCGCAAGATCCCCTGGCACCTTGACCGCCCGCGCGTAATCGCGCCGGATATGACGCAACTGCGCCCGCGCCACGGGCGCGGTCGCCTCC